>JBKKAE010000164.1:0-2681 GCA_046714835.1 Actinomycetota bacterium
CGCGTCGAGTGCCAGGAGTGCCGCGCCGCTCGCGCCGGCGTCGTTCCCGAGCTGCGCCGACCCGATCGGCACCTCGGGACGGACGTCCGCACCCTCGACCGAATCCTGGAACGCCTCGCGGAGGGGACCGAACAGGACGTCACCGGCCTCGCCTACCCCTCCTCCGATCACGACGATCTCGGGATCCAAGATATTCACGAGGGAGGCAACGCCTTCGCCGAGGCGCCGACCGACGGTGGCGAGGATCGCCGCGGCCACGTCGTCGCCCCCCCGGGCCGCCTCCGTGACGAGCTCGCCCGTCGCACGGCCGGGGTCGCCGCCGCAGAGCCGGGCGATCGAGGAGCCCGGCTCGTCGGTGACGGCTCGCCGGCCCGCTCGCGCGATCGCCAACCCGCTCGCCACCTGCTCCCAACATCCTCGGTTGCCGCACCCGCACAAGGGGCCGCCGGGCTCGACGATCGTGTGGCCGATCTCCCCCGCGAGGCCGTGGGCGCCCCGGATGAGACGTCCGTCAGAGACGATCCCGCCGCCGATCCCCGTGCCGACCCCGACGAACAGGGAATCGGCGCGTCCCCGGGAAGCCCCCAGACGGCTCTCCGCCCACGCGGCGGACGTGGCGTCATTTTGCACGGTCACGGGAAGCCCGTACTTCGCGCGGAGGCCCTCGCAAAGAGGGAGCTGCCGCCAGACCAGGTTCGGGGTCGAGAGCAAGACGCCCGAGCGGACGTCGATGAGGCCCGCCATGCCGATACCGATCGCGACCACGCCGTCGTCCATGACCTCGGCGGCCGCCGCCTCGATCGCGGGCAGCGCCGCCGACTGATCGTTCGCGGGCGTCGGGACCACCGTGCCGGCGTGGATCTCTCCCCCCGCGGAGATCCGCAGCGCGGCGATCTTCGTGCCACCGATGTCGATCCCGACCGCCTGCCCGTCGCTCACTCGATGTCGATCCGCGTGAGCGTCGGCGCCTTCTCCTTCCCACCGGTCTCGTCGGCCCTCGCGCCCATGACCGCAGTCATCGCGAGGAGGAACTCTCTCCCCGCGTTCAGCAGGTGCTCGACCGCCTCCGGCTTCAGAGGTTGGACGGCGGTCACGGCCAGACAGATCGGGCAGAACCCCACCGTGCAGACCTGACCGCCTTCGGTATGGGACTCCGGGCCGGGCAGCGCGGCCTCCCGCGGTCGCTTGCGCTTCACCGTCTCGGCCATGTCAGCTCCTTTCCGCCGGACGGGGTTCCCGCCCGAACAGGATCTCGAGATGATCGCCGGCGAAATTTGCCTCGCGAACCGTCATCCGCTTCAAAGACTGCGGCAGGATCAGGTTCCGCTTGTAGGCACCGACGCGGACGAAGAGCTCTTCCCCGCGACGGTGGATATCCATGTCGTCGCGCGAAGCGAATGGGAGACGCATCGTCATCACGTATCCCGTTCCGCGCTTGCGTACGCGGATCGGCTCATCGCGATAGAGGATGTCGGCCGCGTCGAGCGCACCGTACACCTCGTCCCCCATCTCCTCGAGCAGGGACATCCCCACCATCTCCCGATCGAACAGGCGCGCGGAAAGGATCGGCACCGGGTCGAACGACTCGTGCACGGTCACGAGGTGCTCCGCCTGGATGTCCTTCCACTTGCCGAAGTACGGATCGGTCACTTCATGCGGCAGGACCCGGTTCACGACCACCGCATCCACGCGGTATCCGAAGAGCCCGAGGTAGGTGTACGTGCGCCTGGCTTCGGCGATCACCATCTTCTCCAGGTTCACCACGAGTCGAACGGAAGACGTCGTCTCATCGGTCAGGATCTTCTTCACGGCATCGAGGTTGCGGTGGAGCTGCTCGATCGCGTCGAACACGCGATCGCCGGCGATCGGGAGCGTGGTCACGCGCGAGACGATCGGCCGGACCGTCTTCACGATCCTCCGCTCCACGGGGAAGATGCGTTCGATGTACCACTTCATCACGTCGGGCAGCGACAGCAGCCGCAACGTCTCGGCCGTGGGTGCGCAGTCCACGATCAGCACGTCGTAGTCACCGCTCTCGACGTGGGTCTTGACGTCGATCAGGGCGAAGATCTCGTCCAGTCCGGGGAGCACGGTCAGCTCCTCGGCCTGGATGGTCTCGGTCCCCGCCCAGTTCATCAGCTGGATCATGTAGTCCTGGATCACTCGCCAGTTGTCCTCGAGCCGCTCCTGCGCGTCGATCTGCTGCGCCCAGAGCAGCTCGGAGATCTCCGTGGGATCGGACCCGATCGGCAGCTCGAAGGAGTCGCCAAGCGAATGAGCGGGGTCGGTCGACATCACCAGCGTCCGCTGTCCCGCCGCGGCCGAGCGCACGGCCGTGGCGGCGGCGACGGTGGTCTTGCCGACCCCGCCCTTGCCGGTGAACAGGAGGACCCGCATCCGGCCAGCTTACGTGAGCCTTGCAGGCGCCTTCTGACTACCCCATCTCCACGCGCCGCTTGAGCCGCTCGAGGGCGTTCTCGATGACCCGCTTGGCGCCCTCGGTTCTGACGATCCCCGGCACGAGGACGCCGATCTCCACCGCGAGCCGGTAGGTCACCTTCGTCTCGGAGTCCGAGACCTCGTTCAGGAGGTACTCGCCGCGGATATCGCGGATCGCCCCGCGAGCCTCCTTGGTCACCCACGAGAGGCCCGTATCACCGGGCGCGTAGCGGTACGTCAGG
>JBKKAE010000165.1:0-3149 GCA_046714835.1 Actinomycetota bacterium
GCCCTCTGTACATCCGGGACCTCGCCGACCAGGTCCCGACCCCGGCCTCCGCCGCGCACTACGCGCGGATCGTCGCGCAGGCCGCCCTGCTCAGGAGACTGATCGGGGCGGCCGCCGACGTCATGGACATGGCGTATTCGGCTCCGGAGGACCCCGAAGGCGTTGCCGATGCCGCCGAACAGCGGATCTACGACGTCGCGCGCCGCGACGACCAGGATGAGGTCGCGACCCTCCGGGAGCTGATAGACAGCGCGATGCTCGAGCTCGAGCAGATCCAGCATCGCGAAGCGGCCTACACGGGGCTCCCCACCGGTTTCCGCGACCTCGACGAGCTCACGTCCGGGCTCCAGCCCGGCAACCTCGTGATCATCGCCGCCCGGCCGGGGATCGGGAAGTCCTCGCTCGCCATCAACATCGCGCACAACGTGGCGGTGGGCGGTGGGTCGGTCGCGGTGTTCTCGCTCGAGATGTCACGGCACGAGGTCGGGATGCGGATGCTCTGCTCCGCCGCACGGGTGCCCTGGGACCGGATCCGCAGCAAGCGGGTCGGGCCGGACGACTGGGTCCGCGTGGTCCAGGCGGCGGAGCGGTTGCACGACGCGCCGCTCTCCATCGTGGACTCCGGCAACGTCAACATCGTCGACGTCCGCGCCAAGGCCCGGAGGATGCGGAGCAGCAAGCAGGGCCTCGCGCTCATCATCGTGGACTACCTGCAGTTGATGACCTCCGCCGCCGTCCGCCGCCCCGACAACCGCCAGCAAGAGGTCGCGGAGATCAGCCGCTCGCTCAAGCTGCTCGCCAAGGAGCTGCACATCCCGGTGCTGGCGCTCTCCCAGCTGAACCGAAACCCGGAGACCCGAGCCGACAAGCGTCCCCAGCTGTCCGACCTCCGCGAGAGCGGGTCGCTCGAGCAGGACTCCGACGTCGTCGCGTTCATCCACCGCGACGACTCCGATCCGGAGAAGAAGAAGGAAGCCGAGCTGATCCTCGCGAAGCACCGCAACGGTCCCACCGGATCGATCAAGCTCAGCTTCGAGCCCTCGCTCACACAGTTCCGCAACGCCGCCCGCGGCGACGTCCCGGCGTGACCGAGCCGGCCCCGCCGGCCGTCCTCCGGCGCCGGGCCAGGACGGTGTTCAACCGGCTCCGCAAGCGGTACGGAGAGCTCCTGCCGCCTCGCCGGTCCGACCCCTTCGAGGAGCTCGTCCTCACCGTCCTGTCGCAGCACACGAGCGACATCAACGCGGAACGGGCGTTCGAGAGCCTGCGCGCCGCGTTCCCGACGTGGCAGGACGTGCTCCAGGCCCCGACCCGAGCGGTCGCTGACGCGATCCGCTCGGGCGGTCTGGCGGACACCAAGGCGCCGCGCATCCAGGCGATCCTGCGCGAGGTCGTCGAGCGGCGCGGCGCCTTCGACCTGTCCCATCTCGCCGAGCTCTCCGACGACGAGGCCCGGGCCGAGCTCATGTCCCTGCCCGGCGTTGGACCCAAGACGGCCGCCGTCGTCCTTTCGTTCTCATTGGGTCGAGACGCGATGCCCGTTGACACGCACGTGCACCGGGTGACGAAAAGACTCGGGCTCGTGCCGCCCGATGCCTCCGCCGAGCGGGCCGATCGGATCCTGCACGAGCTGGTCCCGGAGGGGCTGCGGACCCCGCTCCACGTCGCGCTGATCCGGCTCGGCCGCGAGATCTGCAAGGCTCCGATCCCTCGCTGCCACGTGTGCCCTCTCAACGACATCTGCCCGACCGCGCCCCGATACCTCGGATCCGACCTTCGGACCGGGAAATAGACTCTGCGTGATGGCCGGCTTCAACTTCGAGGTCGTCAACGCGCGCGACTACGACGAGCTCCGTCCGAGTTACGCGCCCGAGGCCGTCGAGTGGGCAGCCGAACGAGGCTCCCTTCGCAAAGGGTCGTCGGTGGTCGATCTCGCCGCAGGGACCGGCCAGCTGTCGAAGCTGTTCGCCGGCCTCGGGATGAAGCCGATCGCGGTGGCGCCTGCAGCGAACATGCGGGCGGTCTTTGGAGAGCGGCTGCCCGGTGTCCGCGTCGTCGACGGAACCGCCGAAAGGATGCCCCTTCCGGACGGCTCGGCCGACGTCGTGGTCGTGGGGAACGCGTTCCATCATTTCGAGCGCCAGCCGGCGTTCGCGCAGATCCACCGGGTCCTTCGTCTCGGCGGCGCGCTCGCGCTGTTCTGGGCGTGGCCGCTCGAGGAGGAGCAGCTCTCGATCCCAGGGCTGCGGGAGATCGACGAGGTCGTCACCGCCGCACGAGCGTCGAACGACATCGCGACGGCGTATCGGTCGTGGGCAGCGGTCCCCGACGCCGCCGACGGGTTCGGTCCGTTCGAACGACGTGAGTTCCCGGTGACCCACGTCCTCCCATCCTCGCGTCTTGTCGACCTCTACGCGACGTCGAGTGACGTGGCCTCGTTGTCGGATCCGGTACGGAACGACCTGCTCGACGGCATCAGGCGGCTTTCGTCCGCACTGCCAGACACCCTGCATCTCCCCGCGAGGAGCGTCGTCGGTCTCTGCCTGCGGCTGTGATCCTCGGTATCAGGTTGGGGCGAACTTGTCGGGATGCTCGCGTAGGCTTTGCTTCACGATGTCGACGAGGGCTTCGTCAGTCGGGATCCATTGCGAGTACTCCCTGTCGAACCCCTCCAAGACGACATCAAGTCCTTCGCCGTAGCGATGCCGGTACGGCTTCGCACGCTGGATCAGCTCCGCGATCTCTCGGAGACCGAAGTATCGGTAGCCGTCGGATGCGGCATCGACCTCCGTGTCGGTGAGGCCTTCGACGCCACCCTGGAGACCGTCGCCCATGATCATCGCGTGAGCTGAGAGAACTGCGGCAAGGGCGTGATCGCCCTCGCGATAGACGTATTCGTCCTTGCGCCAAAGCGCGCGGTTCCACACGGACCAGACCGACTCGTCTCTCACTAGCCCCACCTCACGAGCGATCCCCTCGGTGACTTCGCGGAAGGGACGATCGGAGCGGGTGAGGGGAATCGAACCCCCGTTTCGAGCTTGGGAAGCTCGCGTTCTGCCATTGAACCACACCCGCGTGGGCCCCCCCCCCGGGGCCGCGGGGCCCCACTGTTGACAGCCCACCCCCGGGCAGCCCAACAAAAAAGCGAA
>JBKKAE010000166.1:0-2820 GCA_046714835.1 Actinomycetota bacterium
TGTGCTCGACCCTCTGAGAGGATATCGGTCCGGTGGAGATACCCAGGACCCTCGTCGTGACCAACGACTTCCCGCCTCGGGTCGGTGGCATCCAACGGACGCTCGGATCGATCTGCCGGGCGCTCCCGGCGGCGAAGCTCTCCGTAGTCGCCCCCTCGTCGGAAGGCTCGGAGTCCTTCGACGCGAGCGTCGGCTACCGGGTCGTCAGGGAGCGAAGCCGGTTCGTGTGGCCGACGCCCTCGTTCGCCGACCGGGTGGAGGCCGAGGTCGCCCAGACCGGCGCCGAGGTTGTGCTGTTCGGCGACGCGTTCCCCCTTGCGCTGCTCGGTCCACGACTGGCCTCGCGCGGGACACCTTCTGTGGTGCTGGTGCACGGTTTCGACTACTGGCTCTCCACCGTCCCGGTGGCCCACAGCGTGATGAAGCGGATGACCTCCCACGCCTCGCGCGTGGCGGGTTGCAGCGAGTTCATCTCACGACGGGTCCGCACGGCGGTGCCTCGCCGGGTCCCCGTCTCGGTGCTGCATCCGGGAGCCGACGTGGAACGGTTCCGACCGGATCTGGCGACCGAGGACATCCGAGAGCGCCACGGATTCGGCGACCGGCCGCTGATCGTCTGTGTGAGCCGGTTGGTGCCGCGCAAGGGGCAGGACGTGTTGATCACGGCGATGCGCGCGGTCCAGCGCCGTGTGCCGGAGGCCGCGTTGTTGATCGTGGGTTCGGGTCCGTACGAAGCGAAGCTCCGCAGCATCGCCGAGCGGGCGCCGACCCGGTCCGTGACGTTCGCGGGCGAGGTGCCCGAGGAGGACCTTCCCCGGTACTACGCGGTCGGCGAGGTCTTCGCGATGCCGTGTCGCACACGCCTGGCCGGCCTCGAGGTGGAGGGGTGGGGAAACGTCTTCATCGAGGCAGCCGCCTGCGGCCGCCCCGTCGTCGTGGGGGACTCCGGTGGCTCGCGCGAGGCGTTGGTGCACGGGGAGACCGGCCTGCTCGTCGACGGCTCGGAGGTGGACGCCGTGGCCGACGCGCTGGCGACCCTGCTGGAGGATCCTGCCTACGCGAGGCGGCTCGGCAAGAACGGCCGGGCTCGGGTTGAGCGGGAACACACGTGGCCTCGGGTGGCCGAGCGGCTGGCGGGCTGGCTACGGGAGGCCGCTGAAGGCTAACGCGCTTCCACGGTCCGGACGAGGGCCGACGGTACGCTTGCTCGAGTGGATGATCTCCGATGCCCCAGCTGTGGAGCCCTCGTGAGCGCCGACGCCGAATGGTGCGGCCAGTGCTTCACGTCCCTCCGGCCCGAGCCCGAGCACGAGCCCGAACCCGAACCCCTTGCGGTCCTCGAGCGACCGGCGCCGGCCGAGCCTCAGGAGGGGGCGGTGGCGACCTGGCCGTGCCCCACCTGTGGGTCGCAGAACCCGCTCGAGCTCGATGCATGCAACGTCTGCGGGACCTCCTTCGCGGCCCTGCTTCGGCAGGATGAGCCCGGGCCGACGGTCTCCCCGCGAGATGCGTTCCTGTGGTCGCTCACGTTCCCGGGAGTCGGCCACGCGAAGGCGGGTCGCGGTGCCGACGGGATCGCCCGGGGCACCCTGTTCGTGCTCACCTTCGGGCTCGCGCTGGTGATCGTGCTCTCGGGTGTCTCGAGCGCACCCATCTTCGGGGTCGTCGCCCTCCTCCTCCTGTCGGCGCTCACGATCTATCTCGGATCGGCGGCCGAGGCGTATCGGCTCGCGGACGGGGGGTCGCCGTTCGTGTCGGCGCGAACCCTGCTGTGGGCTACGGTCGCGTTGATCATGATCTCCGTGTCCCTCCTCGCGATGTCCGTGGTCACGGTGAACAGCCGTTGAGACCTGGTCACCGCTAGGATTCCTGAGCCGATGGAACACGCGGAAGGCTCGATCCTCATCGATGCGCCGCTCGAGGACGTGATGGAGGTCCTCGAGGACTACGAGGCGTATCCGCAGTGGGCCGAGGTTCGGACCGCGCAGATCCTCCAGCGAGTGGAGGGAGGCAGGGCCACCGAGGTTGCGTACGAGGTCGACGTCCCCGTTCTCGGCAAGGCCACGTACACGCTGACGTACCGCTACGCACCTGGGGACACCGGCCTCTCGTGGGTGACCAAGGAAGCACGAGGGGCGATCCGTGATGTCCGCGGCGAGTATCTCCTGAACGAGGTCTCCGACTCCGAGACGAAGGTGACGTACCGGCTGGCGGTGGAGATCGGTGTCCTCGTTCCGGGGTTCGTCCGCACCGAGGGCGCGAAACGCGTCATCGAGAACGCCTTGGAGCGTCTCAAGCGCCGTGTCGAGATGGGCTAGTCGGAGAGCGCCGGCAAGGCTCACGTAAGCTGCCCGGATGCGGGTCCTCCTGTTCACCGGCAAGGGCGGGGTCGGCAAGACGACCGTCGCCGCCGCCACGGCCGTGCGGTCAGCCGCCACGGGCCAGCGAACACTGGTGATGTCGACCGACCCCGCTCATTCGCTCGGCGACTCCTTCGAGCTGCAGATCGGGTCGGATCCCACACAGATCTCCGACCTGCTCTGGGCGCAGCAGATCGACGCGCAGGAACGGCTCGAGGACAACTGGCGTGAGATCCAGGACTACATGATCGAGCTCATGAACTGGGCCGGGACGGAGACGATCCAGGCCGAGGAGCTGACCGTGCTCACGGGACTGGACGAGATCTTCGCGCTGATCGACGTCAAGACGCATGTCGAGAGCGGGAACTACGACGTGCTGATCGTGGATTGCGCGCCCACCGCGGAGACCCTGCGGCTGCTGTCGCTGCCCGACGTGATGCAGTGGTACATCGAACGGATC
>JBKKAE010000167.1:0-2706 GCA_046714835.1 Actinomycetota bacterium
GCCCGAACGCGGTCTTTCACCAGCGCATACGTTCGGAACCCGCAGAGGATGGATCCGGGATCGGCGGCGGTCTGGAGGCGTGCCGCGACGTTGACGGCGAAGCCGACCGCCTTGTAGGCCCTCATCACCTCGCTGCCGAAGACGCCCACCGTGCAGTGCGCCGTGTTCAGGCCCACGCGGATGTCCGGATCAGCGGGGATGCCGCGTTCGCGGAGCGACGATGCCAGCTGGCGGCACCGCGCGCGCATCTCCATCGCCGCCTGGACGGCCGCCCACGCCTGTTCGGCCTCCGCTCGCTCCTGCGGAGCGCCGAAGACAGCCATCACTCCGTCCCCGATGAAGTTGTCCAAGGAGCCTCCGTGGGCCAGGACCGCGGCCGTCATCTCCCGCAGGTACCCGTTCAACACCTCGGCCAGCTCCTCCGGTTCCAGGCTCTCCGAAAGATCGGTGAACCCCACCATGTCGGCGAACAACACGGTGATCCTCCGGCGCAGGAACGGCTCCTCCGCGTTGAGGCGACCACCGAGCAGACCCTCGGCGACCTGCTGCGGCAGGAACCGGGCGAGTTCGCCGGTGCGGACGAGCTCCGCCATCTGCTCGTTGACGCGCGCCTCCAGCCGTCGGCGAGTTTGCTCCAGCTCCGTGATGTCGTGATAGATGATGTAGAAGCCGATCGGCTCGCCCTCGAGTCGGACGGTGACGGCCACGATCTCGACGTCGACGAGCGACCCGTCCCTTCGCGTCCGACGGCCGATCCGGTGGAAGGAGTCGCCCTCCATCCCTTCCGCGCTCCACGCGGTCGCTTCCGCATGGAGCTCGGGGTCCTTCGCGATCAGCTCGTCGAGATTGCTCCCGATCGCCTCAGCCGCCGGGTACCCGAAGAGCTGCTCCGCCCCCGGGTTCCAGAGCGTCACGTTGATCTGCTCATCGATCATCACGATCGCAGTGGGACTCTGCTCGACCAGCGACTCGAAGAACCGGCGCTGACGGACCAGCTCGCCCACGTCCTCGTACATCGCGAACGCGCCGACCATACGTCCGTCCATCGTGATCGGCACGCCACGGATCGCGACGTCGACGAAGGTCCCGTCCTTCCTCGTGCGCCGTGTGATGAGCTGCGTCGGTCCTGCGAGGAGCTCGTCGTTGAGGGCGCCCGCCTCGTCGCGGAGGGAATCGTGTCGAGCGACCAGTTCATCGATGTCCCGTCCGATCGCCTCGGCAGCCGTGTAGCCGAACAAGCGCTCGGCGGCCGGATTCCATGAGATCACGACCTGCTCAGGGTCACAGGCGACGATCGCCGTGGGGCTCGCCTCGACCAGCGTCTCGTAGTACTGACCGTGGTCGGTCGGTTCTCGCGACCCCTCAGGTGTGGACATCGACGCGAAGACTAGAGCTTCTGACCCTCCACATGCCAGACGCCGACATCGTTGACGCGAGGCCGCCCGGCCGGTTGCATGGGGGCCCATGAACCTCCTTGCCCAGAGTGACTTCGACGACTGGTTCTTCTCGCACGGCCTCAAGATCCTGATCATCATCGGGGTGGCGGCCCTCGTGACCCTCGCCGCGCGGGTCGCGGTGAATCGCTTCCGCAAGCGCCTGGAGGGGAGCGCCAGCATCACGCAGGAGGTGAACCTCCAACGGGCGGCGACGCTGACCGGTGCCCTCTCCACCGCGTTGATCGTCGTGATCTGGGCGATCGCGATCCTCATGGCACTGGGGGAGCTCGGCCAGAACATCGCTCCTCTCCTCGCGAGCGCCGGCGTGGCCGGGGTCGCGCTCGGCTTCGGCGCGCAGAGCCTGGTGAGGGACACGCTGTCCGGGTTCTTCATCCTGCTGGAGAACCAGTTCGGGGTCGGCGACAACCTCGAGGTGCAGACGCCGTCCAACAAGGTCACGGGTCGTGTCGAGAGCCTCACGCTTCGGGTGACCAGCATCCGCGCGTTCGACGGCACTCTCCACTTCGTTCCGAACGGCAACATCGTCGTGGCCAGCAACCGGTCCAAGGGATGGGCGCGCGCGATCATCGACGTCAGAACGGCCTACGACGAGGATGTCGAGGATCTGCGGAGCGTGCTCGAGGAGCTGTTCGAGGAACTGAAGAGCGACCGGACCCTCTCCGAATGGATCCACGAGGCGCCCAGCGTGCTGGGAGTGGAGCGCCTGGGCCATGATGCCCTCGTGATGCGGGTCGTCGCCGATACGCGCCCATCGAAGGTGATGGACGTGGAACGCCTGCTGCGCGAACGCATCACCCGGCGCCTGCTGGAGCGAGGGATCAAGGTGCCGGTGACCCCGGCGAGCCCGGCCCCGCCCGTCGGCTAAGCGTCGACAGCGATCACGATCGCTTCCCACGGGTCGAGCCGGAAGGCGCCGTCCAGTCGTGCCCCCACCCGGCCGGGATCGGTACCTAGCAGACCCTCGCCGGAGCCCACCCGGATCTCATCCGGCTCGTCGCCGTGGTTCACGGCGACCACCGTGCTCTCCCCGCGCCGCCAGGCCCAGACACCGTCGGGTGTCTCGAGCGTCTCGTAGACGCCGGCGTGCAGATCCTCTCGCGCACGTCGGAGAGCGATCAGATCGCGGCAGAGATGGAGCATCGAGCCGGAGTCTCCACGCTGGTCGGCGACATTGCGAGCTGTCGGGTCGCCCATCGGTAGCCACGGCTCCACGCCGGCTCCGGTGAACCCCCCAGCGGCCGTCCAGGGC
>JBKKAE010000168.1:0-2983 GCA_046714835.1 Actinomycetota bacterium
GCGAACGCCGCGGCGAGGTGCGTCGCCACGAACGTGACTCCCACGCCGCCGCGGCCGCCGTGCACCGCGACCACCGTTCCCCGCCTCCCGGGCTCACGCGACCGACGGAGGGCCGCCGCGGCGGCCCCCAGCAGTTCGTCGCGTTCCTTCGGCCACAGGAAGTACCCGGCCGCTCCCGCGTGGATCGCCGCCCGGAGCGACGTCACCGACTCTCGGGTGTCCAGCGCCAGCACCACGCAGGACGCTTTGGCGCCGCCGAGCAACGCCGGCTCGGCCACGACCGCATCCGGCTCGAGCTGCCGGACCGCCTCCGCGAGCTGACGGTCGTCGCCCGCGGTCGCCACGACTCGGGCCCGTCCGCTCCGATCGAGGAAGTGCATGACCTCCTCGGCCACCTCCGGCGCCTCGAGCGCCAGGACGATCCTCGCCACCTGATCCATCGTTCGCCTCCCTGGCCAGGAGAGGGAGGGGAGTGACGGTAGCCCCCACCACCGACAGCGTGTCCGATATACCTGCCGGCGTGCACGACCCGGCGGACAACCCTTCGCTCCATCTCCCCTACCGCGCGCCGTTCGCGTGGGACAGCCTCCTGTCGTTCCTCGGCGCGCGCGCACTGCCGGGCGTCGAGGAGGTACGAGGTCACACCTACCGCCGCAGCGTGCGAACAGCGGATGGCCATGCAGCGGTCATCGCGCTGTCGCCGGACCAGGCGGGCGAAAATGTGACGCTGGAGTCTCTCGGTCGATCACGCATCGGACCCACTCTGTTCATGCACGACGCACGCCGAGCGTTCGACCTCGATGCGGACCCGCTCGCGATCGATGCATCGCTCGCGCGTGATCCGAAGCTGGCTCCCCTCGTCGCGAAGTCGCCCGGGATGCGCGTCCCCGGCACCTTCGACGGCTTCGAGCTCGTCGTGCGTGGGATCTTCGGACAACAGGTGTCCGTGGCGGGCGCGAGGACGTCGCTCGGTCGGCTCGTCGAGCGCTTCGGGACCCCACTCGATCCGCCGAGCGCAGAGATCACGCACCTGTTCCCGACCGCGGAACAGGTTGCGGAGCTCCCGCCCGGAGTCTTCGGGATGCCTCGCGCTCGGGCGGAGACGATCCGGCGCGTGGCCGACCTCGTCGCTCGAGGAGAGCTCGATCTCTCGGGCGACACCGAACCGCAGGAAGCGCTCCATACACTCGGCGAGCTCCCTGGGATCGGGCCGTGGACCCTCGCCTACGTGGCGATGCGCGCGCTCCGGGACCCGGACGCGTTCATGGTGGGCGACCTCGGCGTTCGGAGGGGTTTCGAGGCACTCGGACTCCCCTCGGCACCGAAGGAGCTCCTCTCGAGGGCGGAGCGCTGGCGACCCTGGCGCGCGTACGCCGTGATGCACCTCTGGCACACGCACCCGTGACGGCAGCTACGATTCGGCTCCTCATGGATCGCGCCGCCATCGAAGAGCTCTTTACCTTCACGGACTACAGCTGGCGCGAGTACGAGCGAGTGATCCGACCGCTGGGCGACGACGTGCTGACTGCGCCGGCGCCCGGTTCCGGCTGGCCCGCGCTGCGAGACGCGTTGGCGCACATGGTCTGGGCGTACATCCGCTGGTTGGCGGATCCAGCCGGAACGACCGATGAGCCGGTGGAACGGATCGAGTCCTGGAACGAGCTCGACGCCTACCGGCACCGCGTCCTCGGTCACGCCCGCGAGTACTTCGATGCGCTCGGGGACGATGAGCTGATGACGCCTCGCGAGATGAACGTCGACGGCGAGACCATGCGGTACAGCCCCGCAGACATCTTCGTCCACGCCATGCTGCACGAGCGCCAACACCACGGAGACCTGAACACGCTCTTGTACCAACTGAAGATCGACATCCCCATCGTGGAGTATCGGTTCTCGTTGCCCGAGAGGCGACCGTAGATCAGGACCGTTCACGATCGCGGGAACTGGTGCAGCTGCTCGAGCCGTGCGAACCTCTCCCGATGAAGCCGCTAGGCAGCAGGCGAGCACTCGCGGTCGGGAGTGTCTTGTTCATCCTCGTCACAACGCCGTCTGCCTGTTCGGATCGACCGAAAGATCCTTCAAAGATCAGGGACTCATCGCACGAGCTTGAAACATTCGACGGCGAGATCCGATGCCCTGCTGGGGGGCAAGTAGGGGCGGTCGAGGGGGACTATGGCGCGAACCCGAATGGCAGGATCGAGGACCCGGTGCGATGGGTCCAGAACAATGCGGTCGGGCTCGACCCGGATCTGACGCTGTCGTTCGTCGAGGAGTTCCGTGGTCGTGCAGACACCCTCGACAATGTCGTCCTCGTCAAGAACAACGATGGCCTCGTGGTCGCGTTCATCGAGTTCGGGCGAGACGATGCAGGACGTTACTTCCCGAATGCCGCGGACGTGTGTGCAAGCGCTGGGATCGAGGACTTCAAGTAGAGAAGCCTCGACTGAGTAATGATCTTCGCCTGCACGAGAGAGTGTGGCTATCGCCGGACTGCGCGGCGCACGGCCGTTGCTACCGCGTCCTCGGCCAAGGCTTCAACCTCGCCATAGGTCGCGTTCACCTGCCGGGTGGCAAGCGTGAACACCGTGTCGCCGTCGAACAGCGTGTGCGCCGGCCGGACCGCCTTGTCCAGCGCGTCGTTCGCCGCCTCGGCCAGGCGGCGCGCGTCCGGCTTCGAAAGGGTCGCGTTCGTCGCGACGACGCCGAGCGTCGTGTTGCCTGCGCGCATCAATTCGATGAGGTCCTCGCGCCGTTCACCGGGCTCCAGCCGAGGGCCTGCGAGCACCGACCCGTCCTCGTCCACGACCTCCCCCACCGCATTGACGACGAACAGAGCACCCACGACGAGGTCGCCGTCGCGAACCGCCCACGTGCCGAGCCCGCCCGGGACACCACGTGTCGGTCCCCACAGCTTCGCTACCGTCGCTCCCGACCCGGCACCGATCCTCCCCTCGGGCACGTCGACGGAGGCTGCGACGCATGC
>JBKKAE010000169.1:0-7686 GCA_046714835.1 Actinomycetota bacterium
TGGCTGGCGGCACAGGACTGGTCGACCGGCAACGTGGGGATGTACGGCACGTCGTACTCGGGTTTCAACTCGCTCCAGGTCGCCGCGCTCCGCCCGCCGGCCCTGAGGGCGATCATCCCGATCTACGCGACCGACCGGCGCTACACCGACGACGTCCATTACGGCGGCGGAGTGCGGCGAGGGATCGACTTCCTCGACTATCCGGCGTACATGGTGGCATTGATCGCATTGCCGCCGGTCCCCTCGGTCTACGGGGAGGGCTGGCGCGAAGAGTGGCGCCGGCGGATCGACGCGAACGATCCGTGGGAGCTCGGATGGCTCGAGCACCAGAACGAGGACGAGTACTGGCGGCACGGATCCGTCTTCTTCGACTACGGCGGGATCGAAGCGGCGACCCTGGTGATCGCCGGTCATGCCGACGGCTATCGCAACATGGCGTTCCGCGCGTTCGAGCGGCTCCAGGCGCCGAAGAAGATCCTCTTCGGACCCTGGAGCCACATGAGCCCGCGGTTGTCGATGCCGGGACCGCGGATCGATCACGTCCCCGTGATGATCGATTGGTGGCAACGATGGCTCGGCGACGACGCGAGCATCGACGTCGACCCGCCGATCTCGATCTTCGTGCGGCGTTGGACCGACCCGGAGCCGGACGTCGACACGTACGCCGGCGAGTGGCGAGCCGAGCCGACCTGGCCGCCCGCACGCCTGGCCGAGGACCACCGTCGGCTCAGCTCGGCAGGGGCATCGGTCGGATCGGCAGCCGGCGAGACCGCCATGGAGACCAGCACGAAGGACGTTCTCGACATCCGCGGTGACGTGGGCGTCACCGCTTCGATCTGGTGCGCCGCAACCTTGCCTTTCGGTCTGCCGTGGGACCAGCGGCCCGACGAGGCGTTCTCGCTCGTCTACGACTGGCCGGTCCGTGAGGAGACCGAGATCATGGGTCGCCCTCAAGTGGAGCTCTCGGTCGCCTCATCCGTGCCGGTGGCATTCGTGTCGGCGAAGCTCTGCGACGTGTCGCCCGACGGCCGGTCGGCGATGGTGACGCGTGGGATCTTGAACCTCACGCATCGCGACTCCGACGAGCAGCCGGAGCCGGTAACTCCGGGCGCATACGTGACGGCGACCGTAGAGCTGGACGCGACCGCGTACGTGTTCAAGCCGGGACACACGATCCGGCTCGACCTCGCCGGAAGCGACTTCCCGTCCTCGTGGCCCCCGCCCTTCGCCGGCACGATCGAGATCGATGGCGCCGTTTCCACACTCGTCCTGCCCGTCCTGGACGGGCGGCCGGTCCTGGAGCCGCCCACGTTCGCGCCTGGCGAGCCCCAGCCGTCGCTGCCCGAGCAGGTCACGTGGAAGATCCATGAAGACGTGCTCGCGCGTGAGCGGAGCGTTTCGATCGACCACGGCGGCGTCCGCGGGAGGAACGGGCTCGCCGAAGGATCCGATCACTACTGGGGCGAGATCACCACCGGCTCACACGAGCCCGGCAACAGCCGGGCGAGCGCAGGTGCCTCGCTCGTCCTGTCTTGGGACGAGGCCTCCGTGCGGTCGGAGTCGCGGGCGACGCTCCAATCCGATCCGGAGCGGTGGCACCTGGCGATCGAGCTGGAGGTCTACGACGGGGACGAACGGATCGCCGAGCGGCGATGGGAGCGAACGACCGCGCGGGACCTGCAGTAGCCCGCGTTCATCCCAGGTGCGTGCGCCACTCCGAAAGGAGCTCGCTCTCCTTCTCCGGCGTCATCCCGGCGCCGAGCGGCGGCAACCCTCGCTCCCGATCCCACGCGAGCGTGCCCGCGATCGTCTCGTCGAAGGGTCGTGGCCGCAGCCCGGCCGCCGTCGCCTTCTTCGCGTCGTACGCGTGGAACCCCGGGAGGTGCGGGTGCCACATCGGGAACCACGTCTCGTACGGATCGCCGAGGCCGAGCACCCAGTCCTGATCGGCCCAGACGAACGTCGTGTCGCCGCCGCCCGCGGAACGGGCCGACCCGAGGACGTCGGCCATCGTCGCCGGCTCCCCCGGTCCGACGACACCGTAGGTGTCCGTGTCTGACGCCTCGATCCGGTCCAGCACGAACGTCCCGAGGTCCGGTGCGGCGATCCCCTGGATCGACCCGTCGGGAGGGCCGGAGACGAGCATCTCGCCGCCGGCCGCCGCCCGCCGCACCCAGTACGTGAAGCGATCGGTCGGGTCGTGCGGGCCCACGATGTAGCCCGGCCTGATCACGAGGAGTCGCCCCGCGAATGAGGCCGAGGCCTCGGCCTCGCACGCCCCCTTCAAAGGACCATAGGTCTCGTCGGTCACCTCCTCCGTGTCCGGATCCGGGGGCTGGTGCGTGGGCGTGTCCTCGTTGGCACCCACGGGCAGGTCGTCGGGATGGACCGAGAGTGAGGAGACCAGCGTGTAGTGGCCGACGTGATCGCCGATCGCCTCCGCGACCTCCCTGACCTCCCGAGGGACGAAGGCGCAGGTGTCCAGGACGGCGTCCCACGATCTTCCACCAAGGATCTCCAGCCCGTCCTTTCGGTCGCCATGGAGGTGTTCGACGTCGGGGAGATCCGCCGGCTCCGACTCTCCGCGGTGGAACACCGAGACCTCGTGGTCACGGCGTGTCGCTTCCTCCACGAACGCGCGTCCGAAGAACCGCGTACCGCCGATCGTCAGGATCTTCACTCGCCGGACCCTACCGGTCGGAGCGAGACGCGCCTCCGGTGCACCTCACTGCCATACCGATCTCGAGATGACATGAGCATCGGGTCCCGCCGACGACGAGCCCGATATCAAGATGACATGGGCACGCGAGGCTGAACTCCTGCGCCCGATCCCATCCCGATCCCGATATGCCCCGAGGTGTTCAGGTGGCCGACGATGTGACCCCCGCGAGGTTCAGGCGGCCGACTCCTCCATCGCCGGCGACCACTCGCCGTTCCGCGCCAGCCCGTTCATCCGGGCACGATGCGCGAGAGCAGCCTGGGCCGCCTCGACGTTGGATGCGCTTCCGCCCCACGCCTTGAGCGGACCTTGCTGGAGCGCCCGACCATAGGAGAACGAGATCGCCCACGGCGCGCCACCCGGTCGATTGATCTCGTTCAGCCGGCTCGTCGCCTCTTCGTCCGTCATCCCGCCGGACAGGAAGACGATCCCCGGCACCTCCTCGGGGACATGGGCGCGGAGCGTGCGCAGCGTTGCCTCCGCGATCGCGGCGTCGTCGGCCTGCGTCGCGGCGTCCTTCCCCGGGACCACCATGTTCACCTTCAGCAGTGTCGCGGAGAGATCGACCCGGTGATCGGTCATCTGCGCGTAGAGGACCTGCAACGCGCGCCCGGTCGCGTCCTCACACGCCGCGATGTCGTGATCCCCGTCCATCAGCACCTCGGGCTCCACGATGGGCACGATGCCGGCTTCTTCGCAGAGAGCCGCGTACCGCGCCATGGCGTGTCCGTTGGCGAGGACCGTGAAGTCGGTCGGGAGGTCCTTGCCGATGAAGTACGTCGCCCGCCACTTCGCGAACCGGGCGCCGAGCTCCCTGTACTCGGTCAGCCGTTCGCGCAGGCCGTCGAGACCCTCCGTTACCGTCTCGCCCTCGAACAAGGCGAGCGGCTTGGCTCCCGCATCGACCTTGATCCCGGGGATGGCGCCTGCTTTCTCCAGCACCTCGGTCAGCGGAATCCCGGCGTCGGTGGACTGGCGGATCGTTTCGTCGAACAAGATCACCCCGGAGATGTGCTCGCCGAGCCCCGGCGTGGTGAACAACAGCTGCCGATAGTCGCGGCGGTTCTGCTCCGTGGAGTCGACACCGATCTGATCGAACCGTTTCTTGATCGTGCCGCTGGACTCATCCGCCGCCAGGATGCCCTTCCCCGGGGCGACCAGCTCACGGGCGGTCTCACGCATCGCATCCATCGCATCCATCCGGCCTGCTCCTCTTCTTCGTGTCGGGACCGATCCCAGCCTACGGCGGGCTGAGCGAGGCGGGCAATCGACTACCTCGACTTAGGTACCCGGAAAAGGCGCCGATAGGAAGTCATGCGGCGCCACGCTCACCTCTCGAAGCTCGCGATCGTCCTCACCTTGGCCGTCGGGCTGCTCACGCCGATGGCGGCCAACATGGTCGGCGCGCAGGCGGGCGCCTCCCATGCTCCGCTTCGCGCCTCCCACGCGGTCACGGTCGCGGCGACTACCCCCCGGCCGCGTGGCTTCGGGCTGCCGGCCACCGGGATCCGCCCCGACCCCGTCCAGATCGTGCGTACCGCCGAGCGCGTCGGCCGTTGGGTCAACGTCCTCGTGCGCGTGCCTCGCACGCTCCCCGCCTACGCTCGCCCACGTGCGGGCGCGTCGCAGGTCGGCGTCGTCCCCGCGGGCTCCAAGTACTACGGGATCCCGACCGTTGCGTGGGTCGAGACCGTGTCGGATGACGGTCGCTGGGGGCTCGTGGAGCTCCCCTATACCTGGCCTCGGCGCGAGGGCTGGATCCGACTCCGTGGCCTGACACGAGACGAGACACGCGTGCGGGTCGAAGTCGACCTCTCGCAGCACACGGTCACGGTCCGGAAGTTCGGCAAGGTTCTGTTCCGAGCCCCCGGCGCGACCGGCGCGCCCAGCACGCCGACTCCGATCGGTGAGTACTTCGTCACCGACCGCGTGCCCTTCTCGGGCGGGTCCTACGGGACGTTCGCATTCGGCATCAGCGGCATCCAGCCTCTACTTCCCGCCGGTTGGACGGGCGGGAACCAGCTCGCGATCCACGGCACCAACAACCCGTCGTCGATCGGTCGAAGCGCGAGCGCCGGCTGTGTCCGCGTGTCCGAGACCACGCTGGACCGGCTGTTCCCGCTGCTGCAGTACGGCACACCCGTCATCGTGCACGCCTAGCGCGAGACTCCCGACCGTTCTCCCTCCGGGATCGCCTCGACGAACTCCTTCAGATCCTTGACGTGCGCATCGTCATGCTCGAACGGCCCCCGTCCGACGAGGAGCTGTCCCATCCGGTGCCCGAGCGACTTCCGACCACGAGGCGTCGCCGGGTTCTCCCAGCGGGCGTCCGACATCGCTCTGAGAGCCCGGATCAGCTCCCCGTGCACGTTGTCCCAATCCCTGAGCACTCGAGCGAGCGTGTGCCTCGACCGCGCACGAACTCCCGCCGCGTTTATCGCCCCGATCGAACCGGCGTAGATCTCGCGGTCGATCGGTGCGCGCTCACCCTCATCCCACGAGGCGAGCGCCTCCAGCACCTTCTCTTCCCAGAAGCAGAGATGCCCGAGCACGTCCTTGGGCGTCCACTCCCCGCCGCCCACACCGGGTCTGGCCATCCAATGGGGCGGGATCTGCTTCGTGAGGCGCCGGATCCTGGCATGACCGCGTTCGAGGATGTCGATCGCTTCCTGGCGTGTGGCCACCGTCCGGCCGCCTCCTTCGTGCCCCGCGCGTGTCTCGCGGGTGTCTCGCGGGTGTCTCGCGTGTCCCTCGCGCGCTCGGACGGTAGCGCATCGGGGGTCAGTCCGAAGGCTCAGACGACCGACGAGTGACCGCGGCGATCGCTCCCGCCGCGGACACCACGATCACCATCACGGCTCCACCTGCACCGCCCGTCCTCACACCGAGCCGCTCCACCAGGAGCCCCGCAACGACGAGCGTCACCAGACCCGCGGCGGGTGCCAGCGCGAGGCGCAAGGCGAGGGATCCATCTCCGAAGCGAAGAGCCCACCCGGCGCCCGCGAGCGCGATCACCGCGAGCGAGGACGCCCACCACGCCGCGAGAGACGCGGCCGACGGTCGTTCCGGAGCAACGGGACGCGTGACCGGGGGCGGGGGGCCTGAGACGACGGCCATCCACCCGTTCGTCCTCCACTCGGGGTGCGCATCGACCACTCGGGCGAAGCCGGTCAGATGGGATCGGAGGATCACGATGGTCGGATCCTGCGACAGCAGGGGACGGGCAACACGCCAGGTCTCCCGGGAGGCCTCGTCGAAGCCCACCACCTCCGGACGGAGGGTCGGTTGCCCCTCGACGAGCAGCTCCGGATCACCGAGATAGACCATCGTGGCAAGGGCGAGATGCGCCGGGACCTCCGCTCGGATGCGCCGCATCACGGGCACGGTCCCGAAGTCGCCCTCCGCTCTGGGCTCGTCGACCACGACGATCGCGGGACGATCCGCGTCGGTGAGGTACCTGCCAAGCGCGTGGAACTCTGCGAGGGCTCGGTCATCGCTCCACGGCTTCCTCGTCCGCCAGGTCTCCCAGGCGAACGTCACGGAGAAGAGCAACGTCACGACCGCGACGGCAGCGGCCACGACGGTGGCCACGCTCCCGAACCTTCCGCGCACCCAGACGACCGCAGCCACGAGACCGAGCGCGCCCAGGAGCGGGATCGCCAGCGCGAAGGAAAGGGCGCGTGGCAACGGCACCGTGCGACCGGCGAGGGAAACGAGCGCCGCCACCGCCGGGACGAGAGCCCAGGGGACGAGGAGCCAGGCGGCGCGCCGACTCGACTCGTCCTCCGGGCCGGCCGCCAGCCACGCGCCGCCGACCACGGCGGAGACGGCGGCCGCGGGGAGACGATATCCAGGGAGCTGCGCCGACAGGTGTCGCTCCGAGGAAGCGCGCGAGAGCCCGATCGGTGCGCGCGGGATCCCGGGAGTCCCGAGCAGGAGGGCGCCGATCCCGAGGCCGGTGCCGACGGCGACGGTCGTCCCGACGCGTCCCGACGCGGTCTCGCCGAGCGAGCGTCCTTGCCGGCGATCGCGAAGCGACGCCGGCAGGGACGCGAGCGCCACGATCCCCAGGAGCACCGTGAACAGGAGCGCGAACTGCCAGTGCACGAGCCACGACGCGAGAAGCGCCGCAGCTCCGAGCGCCCGCCCCGGGCCACCTGCGGCGGCGCGAAGCCCCCCGGCCGCTGCCAACACCAACACCGGCTCGACCAGGAGCTGATCCAGGTAGCCGTTCGCGGCGAGGGCTACGTGGACGGAGGCACCGGTCGCCACGCCGGCGAGAGCGATCCCCCATCCGGGCACGCTCGGGATCGCGCCGGCGAGCGCCGCGGCCGCCAGCGCGATGGCCGCCGCGGCAACGGCCGGGAGGATGTACGCGAGATCCCTGGCATCGGCGCCGGTGACGGCCGACAGGGTGGAGAGCACGAGCGGCAACCCCGGACGATCCGCGTTGGTGTTCAGCGCCTGCGATCGTCCGTCGAAAGCCGGGAGGGCCTCGAGGCCGAACCCCGCCACCGCCTCCGACCGCCAGACGTGTTGCGACGTGTCGCTGCCGGCCGGCGCCAGACCCGTCCCGGACACGGCGTATCGCCCGATGAACAGGACGGACGGCACCACCACACATGCCGCGAGGCCGACGGCGAGCGAGAGCCGTCTCACGTCGACTCCGCGAGCAACGCCGGGAGCGCGTGATCGGGGACGTATCGCCAGCCGGGCAGGTACCTCTCGGCGTAGACGAGCTCGTGCAGCTCTTGGGCGACGCGGAGCGGACGCAACAGTCCTTCATCGAACAACGAGGAGGCTCCGCGATCGGCGAGCTCGCCTCGGTACGCCCGAAGGCACGCATCGGACGCGTCGTGGATCCAGCTCGCTACGGATCCCCCTCGCCGCCGTTCCACGATCCTGCCCACGTGATCGAGAGATTGCACGAGGGAGGCGACGTCGCGAGCCGAAGGACCGCCGAAGGT
>JBKKAE010000170.1:0-6373 GCA_046714835.1 Actinomycetota bacterium
CGCGGGCGGGGGGTGGGAGAAGTGCGGGTCAAAGCGGGCGCAAGGCTACAAGCCGCGCCGCGGCTTCACAACCATCACGACGGAACAACCACACGCCTCAGGGCGCGCAGTCGCGCTGTGGCAGCACGAGCGGAGCGTTCGGTTCCTGAGAGAAATCGAAGGCGCTCATGAGATCGTCCGCCCGGCGGTCGCGCTCGGTGAGCGAGGGCAGATCGAAGATCGTCTCGATGAACCGGAGCACCGACGAGAAGTCCGCCGTCCGGTGGAAGATCGTCCCCGGCTTGGACCACGGCGAGATGATGATGGCGGGCACCCGCGGCCCCATTCCGTAGACGTCGACGTGCGGCGGCGGAACGTGGTCGTAGAAGCCGCCGAAATCGTCCCACGTGAGAACGACCGCCGTCTCCTCCCAATACGGGCTGCGCTGAAGCGCGTTCAGGATCTCCACGGTCCAGTTCTCCCCTTCGCACATGCTCGCCCTGCCCCCGCGAGGGTGGTCGTTCAGCCCATCGGGAGGGATCAGCCAGGAGACCTGGGGAAGCTCCTCGTCCGCGAGGTCGGGGAGGAAATCCTCGTTATCCACGACCTTCTCCCACATCGGTCCGAACCGGACGTGTCTGATCCCATCCATCACCTTCATCTGTGAGTGACCGCCCTGGTAGTACTTCCAGGAGATGTCCCGCTCCTCGAGGAGATCGGGGAGGATCTCGATGTCGCTGCAGGGCCACCGCTCGGTCCAATACCGAGACGTGAGCGGGACGATCGCGGGGATCTCTTCCAGCCTGAACGCCTCGTCCTCTTCCTCTTCGGTGAGCACCCTGAACGAATAGGCGCGTTCGGCCGGGTCGAGACACCGTTCCCGTGGCTCTCCGGTTCCGAACTGGCCCTTGCGTTCCATGTCCACGAACCGGTCCGATTGTGAAGCGATGACCCACATGTGCTCCACCCCCGTCGGGCCGTAGATCGAGCTGAAGAAGCGGTCCGCCAAGGTGTAGTGTTCGGCCAGCGCCCAGTAGTTCGGGATCCCCTCTCGGTCGTACGTCAGATAGGAGTCGAGGTCCTCACCTCCGCCGAGGCGGTCGAAGCAATCCATCCTGCCCCCGTTGATCGCGACGAGACCCTCGACGAATCCGTGGTCGATCTCCGGGACACGGTCCCCGGCGGGTCGAAGCGGCACCCGTTCCCCGTCGCACGTCATCCCCGACGTCGCGCCGTCGGCCCCGGGGAAGCGACCGAACATGTGGTCGAACGTGTGGTTCTCCTTCACGAGGAACACGATGTGCTTGATCTTCTGCCGCGCCAGCGAGATCTGGTCGGGGCGCGCGAGTTCCTCGGCGAGCTGTCGCTGGAGCCTGTCCACGAGGAACTTCGGCACACCCTCGACCTGTCGGAGTTCGTCATCCGTCAGCGCCGTGGGCGACGGGTCTTGGCGATCCGGTCCCGGGCCGGGCTCAGGAGATCCCGTACAGGCGGCGAGAGCGATCAGGCACAACGCAACCACGAGCACGGTGTTCCGGATGGCTCGGATGATAGGCATCGCGGGCCGGGATGCTACCAAGGGTGCGAGAACGGTTCGTACGCACGCGAGCTGCGAGCCCCTCCGATCCCGCATTGTAGAATCCGGCGATCCCTGACTTTCGAAAGGACCGCTCCACATGCGGATATTGATCCTTGGTGGCGACGGATACCTCGGATGGCCCACCGCGATGCGTTTCTCGGATCGTGGCCATGAGGTGCACGTCGTCGACAACTACCTGCGGCGCCGAGCGCATGAGGAGGTGGGCACCGACACCCTGGTACCCATCCTGCCGTCACTGCCGGACCGGGCCGCGGTCTGGAAGGAGCTCTCCGGCAAGGAGATCGCCGTCACCGAGGGTGATCTCGTCGAGTGGGACCTCACCGCGGATCTGTTCCGCGACTTCCGGCCCGAGGCGATCGTGCACTATGGCGAGATGCCGTCCGCCCCGTACTCGATGCGGGACCGCGACCACGCCGTGTTCACCCAGCAGAACAACGTCGTGAACACCCTGAACGTCTTGTGGGCGATGCGCGAGTTCGCCCCCGACTCCCATCTCGTGAAGCTCGGCACGATGGGCGAGTACGGGACGCCCAACATCGATATCGAGGAAGGCTATCTCGACATCGAGCACAACGGGCGGAAAGAGACGATCCTGTATCCCAAGCTCCCGGGCAGCATCTATCACCTCTCGAAGGTGCACGACTCCCACAACATCCACTTCGCGTGCCGCATGTGGGGTACCCGTGCGACGGACCTGAACCAAGGCGTCGTCTACGGGATCGAGACGGATGAGACGAAGCTCGACGAGCGTCTCGCGACCCGCTTCGACTACGACGACGTCTTCGGCACGGCGCTCAACCGCTTCTGCGTGCAAGCGATCATCGGCCATCCGCTCACCGTCTACGGGAAGGGCGGCCAGACCCGCGGCTACCTCAACATCGTGGACACCTTGCAGTGCGTGGAGCTCGCGGTCCTGAACCCGGCCGACAGCGGCGAGTTCCGCGTGTTCAATCAGTTCACCGAGCAGTTCTCCGTGATGGAGCTCGCGGAGATCGTGCAACGAGCCGGCAAGGAGCACGGGCTCACTATCGGGATCGAACCGATCGAGAATCCGCGTATCGAGCTCGAGGAGCACTACTACAACGCGAAGCATACGAAGCTCATGGATCTCGGCCTCCAGCCACACTTCCTCTCGGAGACGCTCGTCGAGTCGATGTTCGGCGTGATCGAGCGTCACAAGGATCGCGTGATCGCGAACGCCATCCTCCCCCGAGACCGGTGGCGGCCAGGGCTCGAGGCGTCCTCGAGCTAGCGCATGCCTGCGATCAGGATCCTCGCCGGTCTCGCGGCGGTCGGTCTGTTCGTGATGGTCATCCGCGGGTACGACCGTCGTCAGATCAGCCGGCTGAACCTGATCATCCTGTTCGCACTGTGCGCGTGCGTGTTCGCCCTCGCGATCTATCCACCGCTGTTCGATCCGCTCCTTCGAACGTTCGACTTCGAGCGGGGAACCGACGGTGTGATCTTCGCCCTGCTGGTAGCTGTCGGCGTACTCTTCTTCCTCTACCTGCGGGCGCAGACCTCTGCCGACACGAACGAGCGGAGCATCCGGCTGCTCGTCGAGGCGCTCGGCCAGGAACTGTTCGATTGGGATCGGGCGGCCACATTGCCGGACGGTCCTCGACTGGTCACGATCTCGCCCGCGTTCAACGAGGCGGAGAACGTCGCAGCCGTGGTCAGGCAGATCCCCGGGATGGTCGAGGGCCACCACGTCGTGCCGGTGGTCGTGAGCGACGGGTCCACCGATCGCACCGCTGCGGTAGCCCGTGAGGCTGGGGCCTTCGTGGCCGAGTTGCCGATCCGGCGCGGCGGCGGGCTCGCCCTGCGCGTCGGTTACGAGATCGCGCTTCGGCTCGGTGCGGAGGTCGTCGTCACACTGGACTCGGACGGACAGCACCTGCCGGAGGAGATCCCGATCGTGATCGCGCCGATCCTCGCGGGCGAGGCCGACTACGTGAACGGATCGCGACTCCTCGGCACCTTCGAGCGCGAGAGCCTCATCCGCCACCTCGGCGTGCACGTGTTCTCCCGGATCATCACGATCCTGACGGGCCAGCGGATCACTGACCCCTCGTCGGGATACCGAGCCGCCCGCGCCGATCTCCTGGAGAAGGTCGTCTTGAAGCAGGATCAATTCTGGACGAGCGAGATCTTGATCGAGGCGCTCCGACATCGCGCTCGGGTGGTCGAGGTACCGGTCACGTTCCTCGCACGGGCCGGCGGGGAGTCCAAGAAGCCGAAGTCCTTCCGCTACGGCTGGAACTTCCTCAAGGTGATCATCCAGACCTGGCTGCGGTGATGTCCGGGCCGCACGGGCGACACGCGGCGCGGACGCCCCCGGCACGAGCCGAGACCATGGCGAGGATCGGCTGGGCGACGCTCCTCGTCGTGTCGCTGGCCGTGGTGATCGGCGCGATCTACCTTCAACCGTTCCTCGCGGAACCGGATCGATTCCCCCACGGCATCGACACCTCGGTGTACATCTTCCGGTCACGGCTCGTGCACGACGTCGGCCTGAACGAGCTCGCTCCGTTCGGAGAACGGCCTGCCCATCCGATCGTCACCAGCGTGCTCCGCGATATCGGAGGCGGCACCCCCCTCGATCTCGCACGGATCTGGCCCGCGCTGTTCGCGATCGCGATCGGGTCCGCAGGGGCGGCGCTCGCCGCGGGGGTCGCGGGTGAGCGGCGATGGGTCGCCGTCGCGGTTGGCGTGGGAGTGGCGGCCTCCCCGTTCGTCGCGCTCACCGCGATCGGGTACGCCTCGAACCTCCTCCTCGACGTGTTCGCGGTCGCCGCGATCGCCGTCGCGGTGCGCGTGGGGACGGGTCACAAGGGGGCACCCGCGCTCGTCCTTCTGCTCGGTGCGGCGGCGATCGCCCATTGGCTCTTCGCGATCGGCCTGTCCGCGTTGTTGCTGGCGTACGCGGCCGGCATCCTCGTTCTCGAGCGGATCCGCCGCCGGCCGGAGGACCACCGGACGCAGCACCCCGCACGTCTCCTCGTCATCGTGGGGTTCGGCGTGCTGCTTGGCGCCCTGGCGCTGTTCACGTCCCCCGACCTCCCTCACAAGGTCCCGACGGCGAAACAAGACGCGACCGCCAAGATCGCGGCGCGCCTCCCCGAGATGAAGCTGGCGATCACGATCCCGCTGGCGGCCGCCGGGACGGCGATCATGCTGCTCTCCGGGAGGCCGGCGACGAGGCGAACCGCGGTGCCGTTGGCGATGTGGGCGCTCGCCGCTCCCGCCGGGCTGCTCGCGTGGAAGGTCCTGGACATGACGATCCCGCACCGGATCGTCCCTTTCGCGCTCGGTGTCCCTTTGCTCGTCGTGCTTGGGGCGGCCGCGACCCGCCTGTGGACCGACGCGAGGTCGTCGCGTCCGGGAGGAGCCCCGTGGGGGATCGCGGGTGCCGTGGCGAGCGCCATCTTGGTGCTCGCGTCCGCCGCGTGGCTCTCGAGGGCCGGTGCCGATACGTGGTCGGACCAGCAGGCCGGATTCACCCGGGCGCAGATAGAGCAAGCCTCGACCCTGGCGGCCTACCTCGCGACGATCCCTCCCGAGGCACGGGTCGTCGTACCGGTGCGGCCGGGCGTGTGGCGTCCACTCCGGGCTCTGCAGGTCACCCTGCCGGCCCAACGCTTCCTGTCCGTGAAGACCTGGCGGGTGGACTTCTTCGGGGACACCCGCGAGTTCCGACGGCGGCTCGCCTCCCGGTATCCCTCGGGCACGGTGGCCGTCTATCTCGCCGGGTACAGCGACCAGGCGCCCCTGCAGGGAACGAAGCTGGGACCCGGGGTGACGGTGCTCGCTGGCCCCGAACCTCCGAGGCGCTTGTCCGTGGCCCCCATCGAACCCGCCGATCCTGGTGAGCTGATCCGCTTAACCGCCGTCTCGGTGACGACGGTGCTACTCGTCGGCTTCGGGTGGACCCTTCTGATGACGGGGCTCCCAGCGTTCGCCGCCGTCTGTCTCTCACCGGCGATCGGGATCGCGGTGCTGTCGATCGGCGGCCTCATCGCGGGCAGGTTGGGATTCCCGCTGGGCCGTGGCGGTGGGGTGATCGCGGCGCTCGCGATCGGAACCCTGGGGTGGCTCGCTCTCGCGGTCAGCGCATGGAGGAGAGCCTCCGACACCGGGCCGGGTGATGGGGATCACGAGGACGACCTCGAGCCTTCCTCACCGACGACGGGATCAGCCGACACCAGCGGCGACGACCGCCACGTTGCCCGCGAGCGCGGCGTTCGAAGCAAGTAAGGCGAGGTTCGCCTCCATCGAGCGCCCCTCGGTCAGCTCGGCGATGGCGGCCAACAGGTACGGCGTGCGCGCCCTCCCGCGGATGCCTTCGGTCACGGCTCGCTCCTCCGCGCGGCGTGTCACGTCCGCGACCTCGGCGGCATCCATCGCCACCGCGGGGGAGACCGGGTTGCACAGCAGGATGGTGGAGCGCGTGTCCAGATCGATCGCCGCGGTGAGGATCGCGGCGGCCTCGTCGGGGGTGTCGACGCGATGCTCCAGGTCGATCGGCGCCTCGCGCGTCAAGAAGAAGGGCAGCCGGCTCACCCCATAGCCGACCATCGTCACGCCGAGCTCCTCGAGACGCTCCGAGGTGGCCCTCGCGTCGATGATCGACTTGGGGCCGCTGCACACCAACAACCCGGGGGTGCGCGAGAGCTCGACGAGGTCGGCGCTCACGTCGAGGTGGTCCCCCGGATGCACACCTCCGATGCCACCGGTCGCGCTCACCTCGATCCCCGCGCCCGCGGCCGCCCAGACCGACCCGGACACGGTGGT
>JBKKAE010000171.1:0-2631 GCA_046714835.1 Actinomycetota bacterium
CTCCTGCATCTCCATGCGCGTCTCCTCGTCTGTCGTCCGGACCACCGTACCGCCCGGCCGAACGAATGCCCGATGACGAGAGACGAGCGGGGCTACGCGCCGATCCGTGAGTATGCGGCGATCGGCGACGGTCGCACCGTCGCGCTCGTGGCGCTGGACGGATCGATCGATTGGCTGCCGCTGCCCGACCTCGACTCGCCTTCGGTGTTCGCGGCGATCCTCGACGCGGAGAAGGGCGGCCGGTTCGCCCTCGAGCCGGACGTCCCGTACACCGCGGCGCGCCGATACCTGCCGGAGACGAACCTGCTCGAGACGACGTTCACCTCGAGCGGCGGAGCGGTCCGGGTCGTGGACGGACTCCTGTTCGACGGGCGGGGACTCGCACCGCTCCGCGAGCTGGTCAGACTCGTCGAGGGCGTCCAGGGGACGGTCCCGATCCGGTGGAGCGTTGAGCCGCGCTTCGGCTATGCGTCCGTCCCCACGGCGATCCGCGCCGGCGACGGCTTCGCGGTCGCGAGCGCAGGCGGTGACGCCGTCGCGATCCGGACCTTCGACGCGGGGGAGCCGACGCTCGATCCGGACCGCGTCCACGGTCGGTTCGAGACGCGAGCGGGCTCGACGTCGATGATCGTCCTGTCGGCTGCCCGCGGGGAGCCGCTCGTGTTCCCCGATCGGGCCGAGACGCTGGGTCGGCTGGACGAGACCCGCGTGGGCTGGGAGCGATGGGTGGACTCCATGACCTACGACGGTCCGTTCCGGGATGCCGTGCTCCGGAGCGGGCTCGCGCTCAAGCTCCTCGTCTTCTCGCCGTCGGCGGCGATCGCCGGCGCCGCCACCACTTCGCTGCCCGAGGAGATCGGCGGGGAAAGGAACTGGGACTACCGCTACTCGTGGGTCCGCGACTCGGCGTTCACGCTCCGGGCGTTCCTCACGCTGGGATATCCGGAGGAGGCCCGGGCGTACTTCTGGTGGCTGATGAGCGCGTCCCAGATCACGAAGCCGCGTCTGCAGGTCCTCTATCAACTGGACGGCGACCCGCGAGCGAACGAGCGGACCCTCGATCTCGAGGGCTACAAGGGCTCGCGGCCGGTCCGAGCGGGCAACGCGGCCGCGGGGCAGACCCAGCTGGACATCTACGGGGCGCTGCTGGAGTGCGCCTGGCTCTACGCGGAGGAGGGCAACCGGCTCGATCGGGACATGGCCGCCAGGCTGGCAGGGACGGCGGATCTCGTCGCCGATATCTGGACGAACCCGGACTCCGGCATCTGGGAGGTGCGCAGCGCTCCGCGCCACTTCACCCAGTCGAAGATGATGTGCTGGGTGGCCCTCGATCGAGCGATCTCGCTCGCGTCGTCGTCGCGCATCCCCGCGGATCATGTCCCGCGGTGGACTCTGGAGCGGGATGCGATCCGCGCGTACGTGGAGGATCGGTGTTGGTCCGACCGGCGGAACAGCTACGTCCGATCGGCCGACTCCGAGGATCTTGACGCGAGCCTCCTTCTCGCCTCGCTGCTGGGGTACAGCGAGCCGACGGATCCGCGGATGACGGGCACGCTGGAGGCGCTCGACCACGAGCTCCGCGACGGCGCCTTCGTGCGGCGATACTCCACAGACGATGGGTTGGAGGGCGGAGAAGGAGCGTTCCTCGCCTGCTCGTTCTGGTTCGCGGACGCCCTCGCGCGAACGGGTCGGCTGAGTGGGGCAGTGGACCTGATGGGGCAGCTGGTCGAGCTCGCGAACGACGTCGGTCTGTACGCCGAGGAGGCCGACCCGGCCGACGCCGCGTTCCTGGGGAACGTCCCGCAGGCGCTACCGCACCTGGCACTGATCGGGGCCGCCAGTTCGATCCGCGAGGCGGAGCGGATGTAGCGCGGATGAGTCCCCTGGGAGCACTTGCCGGCGGTCTCCTCGGAACCGTCGTCCTCACGACGGTGCTCCGCATGGCCAGCGAGCTCGGGCTCACGAGGGTCGACCTCCCCTTCCTCCTCGGCACGGCCGTGACCGACGATCGAACGCGGGCGAAGGCGCTTGGGTACCTCGCGCATTTCGGCTTCGGACTCCTCTTCGCCTTCGGCTACTACGTGCTCTTCCTGACGATCGATGCGAGTGGCTGGCTCCTCGGTGCCGTCCTGGGGCTGGTGCACGGACTCTTCGCCGGGACGGCGCTCGTGAACATCCTCCTTCCGCTCGTGCATCCGCGGATGGGGTCGCCGCGGACGGACGCGCGGTCGACGCCGCTCCTCGAAACGCCCGGATTCATGATGCTGAACTACGGCGCGAGCACGCCCGTCGTCAGCACGATCGCGCACGTGCTGTATGGAGCGATCGTCGGCGGGCTCACCTCCCTGGCGAGCTGACGACCGGGGGAGACCCGCGATCACCCGCGTGACCGGGGCGGGATCGCGTCATTCGTTGGAGCCATATCCGATGCGTTCCGCCGTCATCGACGGCATCGGTTCGAACGAGGAGGCGAGACTCGAGGTCGTCGGCTCGTACCAGGCTCAAAGTCCAGATTTCGGACTAGCCACGACGCGACGCCGGTTCGATGATGCGAGCCGACACTCGATTCGACGAGGGGATGAGGAGGTCACGATGACGCACGGAGAGAACATCGAAGGCAGCGACGCCGAT
>JBKKAE010000172.1:0-7129 GCA_046714835.1 Actinomycetota bacterium
CAACAAGTCATGGCGCGACGCGTCGACCGAGCTCGACAGGTTGCGAGAGACCTACGAGGAAGACGACCGGCTCCGCGGGGACATCGAACGGAGGGTCCGCGACGCCGAGCGTCTGCTGCGCGAGGGATACGGACTCGAGCCGGAGTCGGCGCTCGCCATGCTCACGTCAGACGACTCGGTCCCGTCGCTGGAGAAGGCGAGCGAGCTGGTCCAGCGGCGACTCGGTCTCCTGGGCCGGGTCAACCTGCTCGCGACCGGGGAGTTCGAGATCGTCCAGGAACGGCACGACTTCATGCAGCGGGAGCTGGACGACATCAGGAAGGCCCGCCGGGACCTCCTCGAGCTGGTGGCGCAGGTGGATCATGAGATCCAGGAGACGTTCGACGCCGCGTTCCGCGACGTCGCGACGCAGTTCGAGCGACTGGTGAAGGAGCTGTTCCCCGGCGGTGAGGGGCGGCTGGTGCTGACGGATCCGGCCAACCCCCTCGAGGCAGGGATCGAGATCGAGGCGAGTCCCGGTCGCAAGCGCGTCAAGCGGATCTCGCTGCTCTCGGGGGGCGAACGATCCCTGGCGGCGCTCGCGTTCCTCTTCGCGATCTTCACGGCGCGCCCGTCTCCGTTCTATCTCATGGATGAGGTGGAGCCGGCGCTCGACGATCTCAATCTCCACCGGTTCCTGCGGTTGGTGGCGGGGTTCGCACGCGATGCGCAGGTCATGATCGTCACGCACCAGAAGCGCACGATGGAGATCGCGTCGATGATGTATGGGGTCTCGCTCAACAAGGACGGGACCACGAAGATCCTCTGCCAACGGCTCGAGCACCCCGACGACCTCGCCTCCGACAGCTCTGAGGGTGAAGCGGCCCCGGAACGGGTGGACGTGCCGGAGACCGAGCCTGTGGGCTAGCGTCCAGCCGTGGAGATCGTCGTCGCCGTCCTATTCGTCTGTGTCGCCCTGGGATTCATCTTCTTCCGACTCACGGCCGCTCGGAAGGAAGCCGAGAGGCTCCAGGGTGGGCCGAAGTCCGAGGTCTCCACCCCCACGGTCGAAGCGCCGGAGCCCGAGCGCCGTGAGCGGCTCGGGGCCCGAGTTCGATCCTTGTTGTCCAGGGATGCCGGCGAGGATGGGTGGCGCGCGCTCCACGACATCCTGCTGAAGGCCGATGTCGGCCCCACGGCGGCTTCGGAGCTCGTCGAGCGAGTCCGCGCCCGTTGGTCGCGTGACGCCGATGCCGAAGCGCTCCTCCGCGAGGAGATGGTCGCGATCTTGGGTCCGGACTCGCGCCTTTCGCTCCCGGACGAAGGCCTGGGGGTGATCATGGTGGTCGGGGTCAACGGCTCGGGGAAGACGACCACTATCGGGAAGCTCGCTCGCCGGCTCGTCGGCGAGGGACATACCGTGAGCCTTGCCGGCGGCGACACGTTCCGTGCCGCCGCCGGCGAGCAGCTCGACGTCTGGGCGGTGCGCGCCGGCGCCCATCTCGTCTCCCAGGAGCGAGGTGCCGATCCGGGTGCGGTGGTGTTCGACGCCGTCACGTCTGCCGTCGCACGAGGTGCCGACATCCTCATCGTGGACACGGCCGGGCGCCTGCACACGAAGACCCCGCTGATGGACGAGCTCCGGAAGTTCGGCCGGGTCGTCGAGAAGGCGGGCGCCTCGGTCGCCGAGACCCTGCTCGTGCTCGACGCGACGACCGGCCAGAATGGGATCGCCCAGGCCAGGGCCTTCACGGAAGCGGTGGATGTGTCGGGGATCGTGTTGACGAAGCTGGACGGCACCGCGAAGGGCGGCGTCGTGCTGGCGGTTCGCGAGGAGCTGGGCGTTCCCGTGCGGCTCGTCGGCACGGGCGAAGGGCTCGACGATCTCCAGCCGTTCAGGGCCGGAGTGTTCGCAGACCGGATCCTCGCGTCGTGAGCGCCCGGATCCTGATCGTCGAGGATCATCCGACGATGCGAGAGGCGATGCGTCTCGTGCTCGAAGGCGAGGGTTTCGACATCGATGAGGCGTCCGACGGCGATCAAGCGCTCGCAGCCGTGGAGTCGGACCGGCCCGACCTCGTGCTGCTCGATATGAGCATCCCGGGGATCTCCGGACCCGATGTGCTCGCCGCGGTGAAGAGGGACCCCGGCAACTCGAAGGTGCGCGTCATCGTCGTGACCGCCACGGGAGAGGAAGGCAGGGCGGCGGCGATGGCGGGTGGTGCCGATGACTACTTCACCAAGCCGTTCAGCCCCATCGCGCTCCTCCAAGCCGTCGAGGCGGTCCTCGGCCCCGAGGACGCCGCACCGGCCGAGTAGGATTCCTCTCTTCGCCGGGGGCCCTGGGCCGGGCATCGGTGCGTACGAGAGGCCCGACGGAAGATCACGCGATGTTCGACACCCTTACCGACAAGCTCGACGGCACGTTCAAGAAGCTCCGCTCTCGAGGCAAGCTCCATCCCAAGCAGGTGGACAACGCCCTCGCAGACATGAGGACGGCCCTGCTCGAGGCCGACGTGGCTGTGGAGGTGGCGGACGCATTCCTGGGACGGGTGCGCGCCCGCGCCCTCTCCGAAGAGGTGATGAAGAGCCTCACGCCCGCGCAACAGGTGGTCAAGATCGTCCGCGACGAGCTCCAGGAGACGCTCGGGGGGGAGTATCGGAAGTTCGTCCTGCCCTCGGGCCGGATCGCCGTCGTCATGATGGCGGGCGTGCAGGGATCGGGGAAGACGACCGCATGCGCGAAGCTCGCGCTCCGGCTGAAGAAGGACGGCCGGCGACCCCTCCTCGTGGCCGCGGACCTGGAGCGCCCGGCCGCGGTGGAACAACTGTCCACCCTCGGCGACGAGGTCGGCGTCCCGGTGGTCTCCGAGGGCCGCGACCCCGTGAAGGTCGCGAAGAGCGCGTTGAAGGAAGCGGAGCGGAGGGGGTGCGACGTCGTGATCGTCGACACCGCGGGGCGCCTGCACGTCGACGCCGAGATGATGAAGCAGGCACGCCGCATCCGCGACGTCGTGAAGCCGGATCACGTCCTCATGGCATGTGACGCGATGACCGGACAGGACGCCGTCGTGCAGGCCCGCGCGTTCCTGAACGAGGTCGACACGACCGGGTTCATCCTCACGAAGCTCGATGGAGACGCACGAGGAGGAGCCGCCCTCTCGATCACGGCCGTGACGGGCCGCCCGGTCTTCTTCGCCGGCGTGGGGGAGAAGCCCGAGGATCTCGAGGAGTTCCATCCCGACCGGCTGGCCGGCCGGATCATGGGGATGGGAGACGTGTTGAGCCTCATCGACAAGGCCGGCGAGAAGCTGGATGCTGACGAGGCGAAGGCCTCTGCCGAGAAGCTCCTTCAAGGTGCCTTCACCCTCGAGGACTTCCTCGGGCAGCTGCGACAGATGCGTCAGCTCGGCCCGATCCAGGATCTGCTGAAGATGCTTCCGGGGATGCCCGGCGGGAAGAACGCGTTCAAGGAGATCGCCGACCAGGTGGACGAGGGCAAACTCCGTCAGGCCGAGGCCCTCATCCTGTCCATGACCCCGGACGAACGGCGGAATCCCGGTATCATCTCCGGGTCTCGCCGCCTGCGGATCGCCCGCGGGGCGGGCTCCACCACCTCCGACGTCAACACGCTCCTCAAGGACTTCGAGGGCGCGAGGAAGATGATGCGGACGATGATGGGCGGCGGGAAGGGCCTTCCGGGCATGCTTCCGATGCCGCCGAAGACAACGAGAGGGCCGAAGCGCTAGCGAGAGGAACGCGGAGATGACGACGAGGATCCGGCTGCGGAGGATGGGCTCGAACAAGCGCCCGTTCTTCCGCGTCGTGGTGGCCGACCAGCGGAGTCCCCGCGACGGCCGCTTCATCGAGAACATCGGCAAGTACCACCCGCTCGACGATCCGAGCGTGATCGAGATCGATCAGGATCGGGCGCTGCACTGGCTTCGCGTGGGAGCGCAGCCGTCGAACCAGGTGCGCAATCTGATGAACAAGATCGGCATCTGGGACGAGTTCGTGAAGGAGCGTCCATCGGCCGCGCTCGAACCCGGCAAGGAGCGGCCGGAGAGATCGAAGGTCTCGAAGAAGGCCAAGCAGAAGGCCGAGGCCGCGGCCGCCGAACCCGTCAGCGCGCCCGTCGAGGAAGCCCCCGCCGAGCCCCAACCCGAGCCCGAGCCGGAGGTCGCGGAGGCGAGCGCCGCCGAGGCGATGGAGGCGGTCGACGAAGCACCCGCCGACGAAGCACCCGCCGAAGAAGCGCCCGTCGCCGCCGAGGAGGCTCCTACACCGGAGGCTTCGGCCACCGAAGAGGAAGCACCCGCCACCGAAGGGGCCGCCACCGAGGAAACGCCCACGACCGAGGAAGCATCCGCCACTGAGGAAGCCGCCACCGAGGACTCGTGAAAGACCTCGTCGAGTTTCTCGTGCAGGAGTTGGTCGACGAGCCCGACGCGGTCTCCATCGAGGAGACCTTCGATGAGCGAGGGCCGCGCTATCGCGTTCGGGTAGCCCCCGAAGACATGGGCAAGGTCATCGGCCGAGGCGGCCGGACCGCCAAAGCGATCCGAACGGTCGTCCGTGCGGCCGCTCAGCGCCAGGGACACGGCGCCATGGTGGACATCGAAGACTGAGGTGGACGAGCCGACCGTCGTCGTCGGCGTCGTGACCGGAGTCCACGGTCTCCGCGGTGACGTCTCCGTCCAGAATCGATCCGACAATCCCGATCGATGGGCACCCGGCGGCATCGTCCTGCGTGAGGACGGTGCCGCCCTCACCATCGGATCGAGCCGACGACATGGCCGGAAGCTGCTGGTGAAGTTCGACGGCATCGCGGATCGGAGCGCCGCCGAGAGGCTCCGTGGCGCCATCCTCGTCGTGCCCGAGTCCTGGCTCCCAGAGCTCGAAGAGGGGGAATGGTGGGCGCATCAGCTCGAGGGGTGCGAGGTCCGGACCGGATCGGGTCGGGTCCTCGGCGTCGTGAGGGAGGTGATTCCCAACCCCGCGAACGACCTCTGGGTCGCGGTGGACGATCATGGGATCGAAACGCTCGTGCCGGCGCTCGCCGACCTCCTGATCGATGTCGACGTCGAGGCCCGAACGATCCTGGTGCGCGACGTGCCGGGGCTCACGGCGCCCGAGGAGCCCCCGAAGGAGACAGAGGGCTAGAGATCGGCGATCTTCGCCAGCCCCGCGACCTTCCTCAGCGCGTAACGATGTCCTTCGCGTTCCACGATCCCTCGACGCTGCCACTCGGTGAGGATGCGGGTCACGTTCTCACGGCTTCCGCCGCAGAGGCTCGCGAGATCGGCGTGCGTGACGGCGGGCACGAGGACACCGTCCTTCGGAAGGTCGTCCAGGGTGGGGGTCACGAGCTGGAGGAGCCGCTTCGCGAGGCGGCCCTTCAGGTCCAGGTGCAAGAGATCGTCGGTGAAGGATTGATGCTCCCGGACCTGGCGCGCGAGCGCCTGGAGGAAGCCGCGGGATGCGGCCGGCTCCGCGGTCACGAACTCGAGGAACGACTCCGGTCCCGTCGACCACACGTCCGAGTCATCGAGGGTGAGCACGCTCGCCGTCCTCGGCATCTTCCCGAGAGCAGACAGCTCACCGACGAAACCCGGGCTGTCGAGTGTCGCATGCAACACCCGGTTCCCGTTGGCCGTTTCGGAGCTGATCTCGACCCGACCGGAGACGAGGAAGAACACGTCTCCGTCCGGGTCCCCTTGGTGACAGAGATACGTGCCTCGGCGGAACCGATGAACCGCGCCCTGGGAGGAGAACTGATCGAGTGCTTTGTGCGGGACGTCCTCGAGGAACGGCGCGCTCGCCATCACCTTGCCCACCTGAAGGTCGTCGGAGCGTCGCATGACCCAGGAGCCTAGCCCCGCCGCTGGAGCCAGACCACTCCGAACGCGAAGAGCGGGGGCCGAAGCCCCCGCCCTGTGCGCAGATATGCGGAAATCAGACCTTCTTCGTGGTCCTCTTCGTGGTCCGCTTGGTCGTCCGCTTCAGCGAGACGCGAGCAGCGGCGCGATCGCTCGTCTGCTTGTCCTTCGAAGCCGCTGCCTTGGGTGTGATCTTCTTGTCCGCCATCCCGTGGTCCTCCTCCTGTGCCCGTGGGCCCCGGATGGGCCCCGCTTCTTCGACTCGCGAAGCATGTCACGCCGGTCACCGGGGAACGGTGAGCGCGGTCACGTCTCTCGCGTGACGTTCGTCACGCTCCAAGATGTGACGCCCATCAGTCCGGGGTTGTGACGTACGTCACATCCGTTCCGCCGCGAAGGTGCGGACTCAGGCATCGAGCTCGGGCAGGTCCACCGGGTCCGGCCGGGGGATGCAGACCTTGCACCAGAGCGCGTCCTCGACGACGAGGGCTCGAGTGACGTTCTTCCCACGGAAGAGCTCGAGTACGAAGGGCTGGGTCTCTGCGTGGTCCTCGCACACCCCGCGTCCGCAGAAGCGACAGACCCCCACGGCGGTCCTGCGGCAGTGCCAGCAATCCACGCGATCCCTCCTCAGTGCTGCCAGATGCGGTCGGCGGCGGGGCGGAGACTACCGCGCCGGAACGCGTCGGCGACGACGAGCTCGAACCCGTCGCGATCCAACGCGAACAGGCGCATCGGGGTCGACGCCATCACCGTGGCGGTTCTGGGGACGTTTCGGAGCAGGGCCACCTCGCCGAAGTAATCTCCCCTGCCGACCGACCCCACGCTCTTCCCATGGCGGACGACCTCGGCTCGTCCCGAAGCGACCACGAAGAATCGGTCGCCGGGCTCTCCCTGAGTCACCGGTGCATCGCCGGGACCGACCGTGACCCAACCGCCGTGCTCGAGGATTACAGTGAGCTGCTCCGAGTCGAGTTTGCGGAAAACAGGGAGTTCCCGCAGTTCGGCGAGCGCCTGCATCGTGTGGCCGAAGTCGGGGGCGCGCATTTCCTCGGCGAGGAGCCGATCGAACGTCCCCTTGTCCACCTCGAAGAGCTCGACTTCATCCAGCGCGCGGACGGTCGCCTGGCGCCGATGGGCCCCGAGGAGCCCCATCTCGCCGAACGACTCGCCTCTCGTCATCGTCCGGATCACGCGGGTGTCGCCCGTCTCCGGGTCCTCTTCCTCGATATTCACGGTCCCCGTCCGGACGACGTAGAACGCGTCCGGAC
>JBKKAE010000173.1:0-3682 GCA_046714835.1 Actinomycetota bacterium
GCCCAGATCCACCCCTGACCCCAGAAATGTCCGGTGAATCCCGCCGCGATACCGCCGACGAGGAGCGCACCGATCGAGTTCCACATGAACCCGACCGAGGACGCCGAGAGCTCGAGCAGCTGGCTCACGCGCGCGGGCTCTCGCTCCTTCGGGAGGCGAAGCGTCACGTAGACCGAGAGGCCGTGCGCCATCAGGAAACCGAAGACCCCCGCGATGTGCAGGAAGACCCACCAGCGGTGCACGACTACTCCTCCCCCAGCGTGACGGCCCCGCCCGAGGACTCCGAGCGTGCGAGCTCCTTCTTCTTGATCTGGCGCATCACGAGGCGCTCGAGCACGAAGACGAGCATGGCCATGAAGATGCCGACCAGCCACCGTTCGAAGCGACGGAACGACGAACGACCTTGGGACCTCACCCCGTCGATGCCTCCCGCGCCGATTCGATGCGAGCGAGGAGCCAGAACCCGATACCGGCCGCCACGGCGAGCCACGACCACCCGACCTCGGGTGCGCCCGGCTGGTCCGAGAACGCCAGACCGGCGATGCCGAACGCGACGGCCGCCACCGCGGTCGCGGAGGCCGAGACCTGCCAGCCGGAGCCGCGGAGCGATGTCGCGATCGCGGCTCCCGCGATCGCGAGCGCGGCAACCGCGACCCCCGACCAGTGATGGAGCTGCACATGTGGATCGGTCGAGGGGCCGTGCTGGAGCTCCGCGTAGGTGACGGCATAGATCCACACGGGGATCACGCACAAAAGCCCGAAGATCATCAGCGGGATGCTCGGGCGGCCGGGGAGCCGGAGCAGCGATCGCGGGTCGGGGTGCAGCACCGCCAAGAGCACGAGGCCGACGAGCGCGGTGATGTAGAACCCTGAGATCAGGTCTCCGCCCATCGATCCCCCGATCAACCACGCCAGCACCTGTGCGACGAGCACGTGCCAGGCGGCGACCCACGAGGGCTTCATCACGACGATGATCGAGAACACCCCGATCAAGGCGAGCCCTGCGAAACCGCCGAAGTAGTGGAAGCGGTGGCTCCGCTCCACCGGATCGTCCGACAGCAACGAGAGCAGGATGAAGGCGACCGACGGCAGGATCGTGAGCGCGGCGAGCAACCAGCCGACGATGCGGAAGGCCAGCATCCGACCTCGAGGGCCGGGCGGCGTGTACTCCGATCCCATCTCCCGACCCTCCCTCGAGTGATCAGCCAGCGGTGACCGGCACACGACCCGCCACGGTGGTGCCACTACCGGGTGCCGATCGGATCTCGAGAGAGCCTCCCACGGCGGCCAGCCTGTCGGCCATTCCCTGCAGGCCGGAACCCATGGCAACCGCGTTCGGGTCGAAGCCTCGACCCTCGTCCACGACCTCGAACGCAAGGCTGCCGTTCGACTGTGATAGGCGGATCACCGTCTGATCCGCACCGGCGTACTTGGCGACATTCTGGAGCGCCTCGAGCGCGCAGAAGTAGACGGTGGCCTCCACGTCCGCGTGGTAACGACCCACGGCCTCAGCTTCCACGGTGACCGGCATCGAGGCCCTGCGCGACTGCGCCTCGAGGGCAGCGACCAGGCCGCGATCCGCGAGCAGCGGAGGGTAGATGCCGCGGGCGAGATCCCTCAGGTCCTCGAGCGCGGACTGGGTTTCCGCCTCGATCTGGCCGAGGATCTCCGCAGCTTTCGCGGGATCGCGCTCCGTCAGCTGCCGGGCCAGCCGGGCCTTGACCGCGAGCGCGACGAGCTGCTGCTGCGCGCCGTCGTGGATGTTTCGCTCCAGGCGCCGCCGCTCCTCGTCCTGTGCCGCCACCAGGCGCTGCCGAGAGGTCCGGAGATCCTCGACGAGCCGGACGTTGCGAAGGACCAGTCCGGCCTGAGCCGCCAGGTCTCTCACGAGCTTCTCCTTCGACGGGCTCATGGGGTCGGAGGCGGGCATCAGGACCGACAGCGCTCCGAGCAGGTCTCCCTTGTCACGGACCTCCGTGACCGTCTCACCGGCGATCTCGAGACGATCCGCCACGACGCGGGCCGGCGAGGCGGAGGGAGCGTCGGACGGCCAGGCGGCTGCCGGTCGGAACGTCCCATCCACGAGGAGCCAGATCCGCGCGACCTCCGCTCCGGTCCCTTCGGCCAGGACCTGCGCCATCCTCGGCAGGACGTCCTCGGTCGCATAGGACGTTCCCAACCGTTCGGAGAACTCGGTCAGAACCTCATACGGCGTGGCTCGTCGTCCGTAGACGAGTCGGTCGGCGAGGCGCCGGGCCACCCGCATCGCCGGCCTGAACGCGATCCCCAGGGCCAGGGCGATCCCGAAGAGCAGTGCGGGACTCTCCCGGTCCAGGGCGACGATGCCGATCAGCGCGACCGCGCCCGCGTAGACGAGGATCGCGATGACGACGACGGTGCCCGCGACAACTGCCTTCTTCACCACGACGTCGAGGTCCCACAGCCGGTACTGCAGGATCGCGATGCCCACCGCCACCGGGATGCCGAGGAACGCCAGGCCCGAAACGACCTCCGACACCGCCCCGGTGTTGACGCCGAAGCCCTCCAGGGTCGAGTTCGTGACCAGGAACGCGACGAGGATCAGCGCCGCGAAAGAGAACCACTTGAGCTGCTGGCGCTCGATCCCGGTCGAACGGCGGAACCGCATGATCATCGAGGCCACCGCGAGGACGAAGAGGCCCAGGATCACGAACCAGGTCGCGTCTGCGACGGCCCTGATCGGTTCCAATACTGGGACGTACAACGGGTTCCGCACTCGGATCTCGCGACCGGCAACTTCACTGGCAACGTAGGAGCGCGTGGCGAACCCTGCGCCGATCAACGTGGTCGCGGTCACGATCAGGCCGGCCCACACACAGATGCGCCAGCGGGGTGACGGGAGGCGCCCGTCCGGGAACAGGAGCGGGAGCAAGATGAACAGCGGGAAGAGACCGAGGGCCCACAGCGTGTTCCCCGGCAACGCCAGCCAGCTCGCGGCCGAACGGGAGCCCCGTCCCGCCAGGTAAACGGTCGCTTCGCTCGTCGCGAACGCCAAGCCGACGGCGACCGCCACCCACAGGAGGAGCAGTCCGATCCTGTTGGTGTGGTCCCGGCTCGTGATGATCGCTCCGACGACGCCCATCCCCATGAACGCGAGGAAATTCGTTGCATTGCCTGTCAGGGACTCCTCGTTGAGCGGGACCAGGACGAGCCCGACGAGCGCGAGGAGGATCGTGACGCCGAGCACGGCCCAGGGCCACCGTGCCGGTCGGGCCTGCGTCGCAGCCCCGCTCACTCCACGACCCCCAAGATCCGATAGACGTCAACGGGCTCCTCACGGCCCTTCACCTGTCGCGGGCCGATCGGCTCGGCGGCGACCGAGGGTGCCGCGGAGACGGTCGAGGCGGCGGCGACGACCTCGCCTCCTTCGGCTTCGGACTGCAGGCGCTGCGCGACGTTCACCGCGTCCCCGATCACCGTGTATTCGAGGCGGCCGCCTCCGCCGATCGCGCCCGCCATGACGACCCCGGTATTCAAACCGATCCCCACGTGGAGTCCGTCGACCGATTCGGTCCCCCACCCCATCGCGTTGAGCTCGCGCTGGCGATCTTGCATCGCGAGCGCGCATCGCAGCGCCCGTTCCGCGTGATCCGAAGACGGCTCCGGGGCGCCGAAGACCGCCATCACCGCGTCGCCCTGGAAC
>JBKKAE010000174.1:0-3672 GCA_046714835.1 Actinomycetota bacterium
GAACACGACTTCTTGCGCTTCTATCGACTCGACCGCTAGCCGCACGGCCACCGGCCTCTGGCGCGAGCCTCCCCAGGAGGGATGACACCCGCCGGTAGACTGGCCTCCAGGTGGGAGCGGAGAGTCCCAAAGACGAATGCGGCTTGTTCGGGGTGTGGGCCCCGGGTGAGGACGTCGCTCGTCTCACGTACTTCGGGCTCTTCGCCCAGCAGCACCGCGGCCAGGAATCGGCGGGCATCGCGGTCTCCGACGGTCACAACATCCTGATCTACAAGGACCTCGGGCTGGTCGCCCAGGTCTTCAACGAGGCCACCCTCACGACCCTCCAGGGGGACCTCGCCGTGGGCCACACGCGCTACTCGACCACGGGGTCCACCACCTGGGACAACGCCCAGCCCGTCTTCAAGAACGACGGCGTCCGGGCGCTCGCCCTGGGCCACAACGGGAATCTCGTGAACACGGGCGAGCTGGTCTCGAGGCTTGGCTACTCCTCCGCCGCCACCACCGACTCCGACCTGGTGGCCACGATGCTCGCGAACGAGATGGCCCATCACGACCTCGAGGGGGCGGCGATCCGGGTGCTGCCCGAGCTCGAAGGAGCCTTCTGCTTCGTGATGGCCGACGAGCGCTCGGTCTTCGCCGCCCGGGACCCCCACGGCCTGCGGCCGCTCGCCCTCGGGAAGCTGCCCCAGGGCTTCGTCGTCGCCTCGGAGACCTGCGCTCTCGACATCGTGGGCGCCACCTACATCCGGGAAGTCGAGCCCGGCGAGCTCGTCCGTATCGACGATCGCGGACTCCACTCCTCCCGCTTCGCCCAGAGCCCGCGCGCGGCGCTCTGCATCTTCGAGTTCGTCTACCTGTCACGGGCCGACTCGCGGATGAAGGGTGTCTCGGTGCACGAGGCGAGGCGAGAGATGGGCAGGATCCTCGCCGCCGAGCACCCGGTCGACGCCGATCTCGTGATCGCCGTGCCCAACACCGGCCATTCGGCCGCCCAGGGGTTCTCCGAGGTCTCCGGGATCCCCTACGGGGACGGGCTCCACAAGAACCAGTACGTCGGCCGGACGTTCATCCAGCCGTCCCAGTCGCTCCGCGAGCGCGGCGTGAAGCTGAAGCTGAACCCCCTGCCGGACACGATCAGGGGCAAGCGGCTGATCGTGGTCGACGACTCGATCGTGCGGGGCACGACCACCAGGCAGATCGTCGCGATGCTCCGCGAGGCGGGCGCGGCCGAGGTCCACATCCGGATCACGTGTCCGCCGATCCGCTGGCCATGCTTCTACGGGATCGACATGAGCACGCGCGCGGAGCTCGTCGCGGCCGACCTGGCCGTCGACGAGATCCGCGCCTACGTCGGTGCCGACTCCCTCGGCTACCTCTCGCTCGAGGGGCTGGTCCGGGCGACGGGGGAGCCGGCCCAGGACTTCTGCCGTGCCTGCTTCGACGGCGAGTACCCGATCCCCGTCCCGGAGCACGCCGGCAAGTTCGTGCTGGAGGATCAGCTCCGGCTCCCGACGGCGTGAGCCCCGCCTACCGCGACGCTGGCGTCGACACCGAGGCCGGGGCAAAAGCGGTCGCATTGATCGCCGATCTCGCCGCGAGGGCGCGGCGTCCGGAGGTCGCGGATCAGGTGGGTGGCTTCGCCGGGCTCTACCGGCTCGACGAGGGCAGGCTCCTTGCGGCTGCGACGGACGGTGTTGGGACGAAGCTCGAGATCGCGCGACAGGTCGGCCGACTCGACACCGTCGGGATCGACCTCGTCGCGATGTGCGCCGACGACGTGGCCTGCACCGGGGCGGAGCCGCTGTTCTTCCTGGACTACCTGGCCGTGGGCAAGGTGGAGCCCACGCGGGTGGCCTCGATCGTCGAGGGTGTCGCCGAAGGATGCCGACAGGCAGGGTGCGCGCTCCTCGGGGGCGAGACCGCCGAGCACCCCGGCGTGATGGAAGAAGACGCGTTCGACCTGGCGGGGTTCTGTGTCGGGCTCGTGGACGAAGGCTCGCTCCTCGGTCCGCATCGGGTCGAGGAGGGAGACGTCCTCGTCGGGCTCGCCTCGAGCGGCCTGCACGCGAACGGCTACTCCCTGGTGCGCTCCGCGCTCCTGCCGGGCTTCGATCTCGGTGACACCCCGCCCGGACTGGAACGACCGCTCGCGGACGAGCTCCTCGAGCCCTGCGCGATCTATACCTCGGAGGTCGTCTCCTATGCCCGCGACGGGTTGATCCACGCGGCCGCCCATATCACCGGCGGCGGTCTCGTCGAGAACCTCCCCCGGGTCCTGCCGGATGGTCTCGGGGTGTCGATCCAGCGCGGCGCCTGGCCAGAGCAGCCGATCTTCGCCCTCGTGCAGGAGTCCTCGGAAGCCTCCGACGACGACATGTTCGCCACGTTCAACATGGGGATCGGCATGGTGCTCCTGGTCTCGCCGGGGTCGGTCGAGGAGGTGCTCGCCCGCGGCTCGGGACGGGCGTTCCGGATCGGTGAGGTCTCGACCCCGGCCGGCGTTCGCTTCGTGTGACGATGTCGTTGCGCTTCGTCCGTGCTGCCTCATGATGACTACGTGTTCGTCCCCCGAGCTGGGAGCATCGGTCGAACGGTGGACGCCGAGCGGCCCAGGCGAAACCCCCCGATGGACGTATCTAGCGCCGGGCGCCGGAGGCCGTAGGGATAAGTGAGATGAACGCACACGTGAACGGAAGCGGAAGCGTCCTGGTCGTCGACGACGAGCCACAGGTCGCGTGGGTCCTGCGGTTCACCCTGGAGCACGAGGGATACCGGACCTTCACGGCCAGCAACGGCGTCGAGGCCCTCGAGGAGCTCGAGAAGCACCACCCGAAGCTGATGGTCCTCGACCTGATGATGCCGGAGATGGACGGCTGGGCGGTGCTCAAGGAGATGATGAAGCTGCCTCTCGCGGAGCGGCCTCGCGTCGTGATCGTGAGCGCCCTCACCGGTCCGGACGACAAGGAGAAGGCCACCGCGCTCGGTGCCGACGCCTTCGTCCCCAAGCCATTCGACGTCGAAGAGCTGATCGGCGTCCTCGGCGGACTCGCGAAGGCTTCCTAGCCCTCGACGACCTTGCCGTAGCGCACGCCGCGCGCCGGCACACGTACCTCCGACCCGTCCCTCTTCCGAACGAAGTAGGTCTCGGCGTCCTCGTCCCAGCGTTCGAACATCCCGACCGCCTCGCCCAGGTAGCCGTTGGGGAGCTCGAACTGGAAGGACACGCGCTTGCCCAGGTCGTCGGGCGTGACGAGGTTCCGGGCGGCCATGTCGGCGAGCCTAGCCGACCCTGGAGATGCGGCCCGGTGGAGGCTCGGGATAGGCGTCGGGATGCAGCGCCCACGCGAGGATCTCCAGCCCGTCCACGATCCGCGGGCCGGGCCGAGAGAAGTACGACGTCGCATCCACGGCGAAGACGTTGCCGTTGCGCACGGCGGGCGTCTCCTGAAGCTCCGCGTGCTGGAACACACCGGTCGCTTCCTCCTCGGCTTCCTCGAGGTAATAGCCGCAGGGCATGAACACGATCGCCTCGGGATTCGCGTCCCGGATCTGGCGATGGGTGACGACTCGGGAAGGGCCGCCCTTCTCGGAGAGCAGATTGACGCCCGCGGCTGCCTCCACCATCTCCGGCACCCAATGGCCCGCCGCGAACGGCGGGTCGGACCATTC
>JBKKAE010000175.1:0-3842 GCA_046714835.1 Actinomycetota bacterium
CCTCGTCTGAGATCCGGCCGGCTCGCCTGTCCACGACGTTGCCATCCGCATCCAGCGTGCAGAGGTTCCCCCTGGCCGCCACGTCACCGGGACGGAGCTCGACACCGAGGCCGGCCGCGCTCAGCACTCCGCGTCCCAACACGAACTCCAGCGGGTCGTACCCGAACAGCGCGAGGTGTCCCGGGCCGGAGCCCGGCGTGATCCCGGGGCCGACGGGCTCGAGGAGGCCCGTGACGCCCTCGCCGGCTAGGCGGTCGAGGTTCGGGGTGATCGCTTCTTCCAGCTCCGTGCCGTGCGCGAGGTCCGCCATGCCGCCCAGGCCGTCGATCACGACCAGGAGGATCCGCGACCCGGTGCCGGTGGCGAGCGACGCGAGATCCACCGGGCGATGCTACCCCTGACCGGCCTCCCTCTGGCTTGCGTTGGTCGCCGAGGTCCCCGATGCCGCCGGCCTCCGCCCACGCTCGAAGCGTCCGAAGATGGCGATTAGCCCGAGCAGGATCGCACCGGAGGCAAGGAACCACAGCGGCCGCTCGAGCCACCACCGTGCCGTGGAGTCCTGCTCGCGTCCGAACCCGAGTGGCCAGAGAACCAGGAGAGCCAAGAGGAACGCCGTCATGTGCCAGAGGAAGAGCGTCATGATCCTCGCGTTCACGACGATCGTGAACCGCCAGGGTCGTTCCCGCTGGAGCCACCGGTCAAGCTTCGGCTTGAGCAGCATCACGGCACCGATCGTCCAGACGCCGCCCAGCAGGAAGCACACGGTCGGCGGGTAGGCGTTCGAGACCGCCTCGACGTCGGTGCCCAGGAGGCTCTTGGGGTAGTGGCCGATGCCGGGGAACCAGTCGAAGCGGGCTTCGCCGACGAGCCGGAAGATCCACGGGGTCGTCAGCACGACGAGGCCGGCGAGGCCACCCATCACCAGCGCCCAGAAGCGCCGGCGGGGCCAGCGGGAGAACGTGCCGTCGGCGTACGCGTGGCCCAGCTGGTGGGGGAACAGCAGCACGAACGCCACGTTGAGCCACCGCCACACCCACTCGCCAGTCGAGAAGGCGAGCAGGTCGACCGCGGCGGCGCCGAGCGCCATCGCCAGTGGTACCCACAGCCCGAACCGCCGGTGCAGTCGGATCGTGACGGGTGCGATCACCACGACGACCAGATAGACGCCGAGGAACCACAGCGGGCCGAAGGGGATCGTCGCTCCCGGCGGTTTCATCCCTCGAAGCAGCGTCGTGTCGCCCCACAGCCGCGGCCCGGTCGGCGTGCCCACGTCGGCGAGGTGGAGCACCACCTGCACGACGGCCCACACCCCCAGGAAGACGACCGAGGGCCGGAGGAGCCGCTCGAGCCGGCCACGGATGAACGTCCACGTCGATCCGCCCTTGCGCCGCGCGGAGTCGTGCGCGACGAGGTTCGAGAAGCCCCCGACGAAGAAGAAGATCGGCATGACCTGGAAGACCCAGGTGAAGAGCCAGAGGCCCGCCGTGACGCCGATGGCGCTCGTCGAGCGGATCACGCCGCCATCCCAGTGGTTGATCGAGATGAACCAGTGGCCGAAGACGACCGCCACGATCGACGCCGCCCGGAGGAAGTCCATCGCACGATCGCGCGAGGAGGGCGTTGCCCGGACGAGCGCGTCGAGATCGGACGTGGTCACGACACGTCGAGCATGGACCCCGCATCGGTCGATGGGAAGCGCGCGGGGGCACCCAGCGAAGCTCGGTTCGCGACGATCCGAACGATCCGGTCCTCGATCGCGACCGCCTGGGACTTCGACATCCCCCGGGACATGATCGAGAACTGCCCCCACGCTCCCTCTTGCTCCAGCCACACCCAGCCCGAAAGCGCGGAGATGTCGATCAGCGTGCCGGTCTTCGCTCGCACCTGGACGCCGACCAGCCGTCCTTCGAGCGTCCCCTGCCCACCGGTCGGGAGGCTGCCGCGGAGGTACGTCTCCCACGGGCGGGTCTCCGCGAACCAGAGCAGCTTCACCAGATCCTGCGTGCGGATCCGGTTCCCGTAGGAAAGGCCGGAGGCATCGTGGGCGACGAGGCTCACGCCGTGCGCCTCGGCGAAACGCGCGATCGCCTGCGCGCCCTTGGCGATCGATCCTGCGCCGCCGATGACGAGCCCGCCGAGCCACTTGCCGAGCACCTCCGCGTAGAAGTTCCGCGAGCGTCGATTCATCCGCGAGATCAGGGCTCCGAGGGGATCGGACACGAGCGTCTCGATGCGGTGGAGTCCGGTCGGAGGAGTGCCGGCGCCCGCGTCCATCGTGACGACGACACCGAGCGCCCGGAGCCGCTTCGTGAGGGATCGCGCCGCTCGCCGCTCGGGATCGCGGATGTGCACGCCGCGAACGTCCTGGTTCCCCTCGAACGTGAGCGCGGTCGGCAGCGCGATGTAGTCGCGCGGGAAGTAGTCCTGCCATCCGGGCGCCCACCAGTCACGCTGGAAGCCCGTCATGGCTCCCATCACGCGCCCGCGCACCTTGCGGATGCTGGCGTCCTCCACCGCCCGGGCGAGGGCCGCCATGGTGGCCCTGTCGACCTCCGGATCGCCCTGGCCGACGATCCAGAGGTTCCCGCGAAGGACTCCGTTCGTTGTCGCGCCCTTCGCGAACAGCCGCGTCCTGATGCGAGTGTCGATCGAGGCCTTCTGGAGCAGGGCCATGGAGAACACGAGCTTCTGGTTCGACGCCGGCGTCATCCGATCCCACGTGTCGTGGCGATAGAGCCATCCACCGTCGAAGCCGATCGCGACGGACACGTCGTGACCGGCGACGGCCTCGTTGATGTCCTGCTTCCAGGGTGGGGGGGCGGCGGCGACGGGCGTCGGGGCGCCCGCGACGAGCAGCGCGAGGACCACGGAGACCGATACGCGAGCGAGCGGGGGAAGGCGCGACACGCGCGGAGGATACGTCAGGCTGCGTGCGCGACGAGGGAGCCGAGCTCGAATCGTTCCGCCGCAGCGGTGCACGGCTGCCCTTCCGTGACCCAGAGCGCCCCGTCCGTGAGGTCCATGGCGATCGCCGCGACGGTTTCGATCGCGGTCTCCGGCGGACCGCCGCCGTCGGCGTGCTGGCAGACCGTGGCGGAGTGGTCGCGGAGCACGCCGAGCACGTCGTCGATCGAGCGCTCGCCGGTCGCGGAAACCCACGCGTCCGCGGCCGCCTGGCGCGAGACGCTGGTGCTGGCATCGGCGAACCGCTCGAGGTCCTTGAAGCCGGCCCGCGACGGCCGCAGGAAGTGATTCGCATGTGCGAGCCGCGGACCGTCGGATCGATGCACCTCATCCGGTCCTCCGGGCGCTCCCTCCAGATCCGCGGCACGGCCGTCCCGGGACGCGAGCAGGAAGTTCCCGGAGGACGCACGGGTCGGTGCCACGACGGCGTCGACGGCTTCGTCGAACGAGCCCGATGTGAGGATCCGGCGCAAGATCGCGTGGAACGGGACTCCCGGCGCGCCGCGGTCGAGCGTCGAGGTGAGCGCGGTGGCGGCCAGACCGAGACCTCGTTCGTTCATCCCGCACTTCGCGAGCAGCCCCGCTTCGACCAGGGTGACGAACGGCGGGCCGTCGTGCGGCGCCTCGACGAGCAGCACGCACGTCTCCCGGGCATCCGGGTGCCAATCCCAGTTCTGCGCGAGCAGCACGTGGGCATCCTCGCGATCGTTCGCCTTCGTGCAGAGCGCCGTGCACTCCCCGGACGCCATCCCGAACATCACTTCGGTGCGGACGTTCAGGGCGAGGATGTCCTCCGCCGCCACCGCTGCTCCTTCGGCGATCCCCTCGATCTCGGGCAGGAGGCGGACGTCATAGTCGTCGATCGGTCCGGCGAAGAC
>JBKKAE010000176.1:0-6222 GCA_046714835.1 Actinomycetota bacterium
TCGAGCGCCGGCGTCCCGCGAGCCGGCGAGTGGTTGCTCCGCGACGGACTGCTCGAGGTGGCCGGCACCGCCCTCGTCGCGCACGTCGACGCGTTCCTCCGGGCACATCCGTTGGAGGAAGGAGAGCCGCTCGCGTCGGCTCGCCGCGCGCTCGCGGACTCGCTGAGACCGGTGACCGGACCACCGGATGCTCGCCTGCCGGATACCGGTCTGGTGGAGGCAGTCCTCGACCGACTGGCCGCCGATGGAGTCGTCACCCGCACAAGCACATCGGTCGCGCTGCCCACGCATCTGCCTCCCGACCGCGAGAACGATCCGCTCGTCCAGCAAGTCGTCACCGCGATCTCGTCCGAACCGGCGCAACCTCCCACCGTGAAGGACCTCGTGTCCCGAGGGATCGGTCGCGCTGCGATCGACGCGGCCGGCAGAGCCGGCCTCGTCGTCCGCGTCGCCCCCGATCTCGTGTTCACGCCGGCGCTCATCGAGCGAGCGGAAGAGATCGTCACGGCGGCTGGCGGCGCCGGCATCACGGTGAGCGCGTTCCGCGAAGCCCTCGGGACCAGCCGGAAGTACGCCTTACCGATCCTGGAGTGGTTCGACCTGAAAGGGGTCACGCGGCGAGAGGGCGACCTCCGGTTTCCCCGGTCCCCTCCCTCCTCCGGTTCGGAACGACCGGTTCGTTCTACTCGGAGACCTCAGCCGTCACCGTGATCTCGATGCTCGCCCCCAGTGGCAGCGACGCCACCCCGACGGCCGCCCTCGCGTGCCGTCCGTTCGGCCCCAACGCCCCGATCAAGGCATCGCTCGCCCCGTTCGCCACCCTCGGGTGTTCGACGAACTCCGCGTCCGCCGCGACGTACACGGTCAGCTGGAGGATCCGCGTCAGCCGATCGAGGCTTCCCCCCAGGTGGCTCCTGAGCGCCGACAACGATTGGAGCGCCGCTCGAGCAGCCGCCTCTTGTCCCATCTCGACGGAGACGTGTACGCCGAGCTTGCCCGGATGGAGCAGTTGCCCGTCGACCATCGCGACCTGACCCGCGATGAACACCAGCGACCCGGTCTGCGTCACGGGGACGTAGCTGGCGACGGGTTCGGGAGGCGGAGGCAGCTCGAGACCGAGCTCCTCGAGGCGCTGAAGCACAGCCGCGTCGTCCACGGCGGCATCCTCTCAGACAAGACCGTCGGGGACGAGGCGACAGAGGCGCGCCCATCGGCACGCCGGTCGGGTCAGGCTTGCTCAGCTGGCTTCGAGCGCCTGCCGTTTGAGGACCGCGCGTCGCTCGGTCTCGTTCAGGCCTCCCCACACCCCGTGGGTCTCCCGCGTGACCAACGCGTAGTCGAGGCAGAGCTGGCGAACGGGGCAGACGGCGCAGATGCGCTTCGCGACCGCCTCTCGGGCGAGCTTCTCCCGGCGCTTCTCGAAGTAACTCGGGGCGAAGTAGTACGCCGAGTCCTCGCCGCGGCACGCGGCGAGTCGCTGCCAGCCGGGGAACCCTTCGTCGAACGGCATCTACCCGGTTGTTCGCAGGAAAACGGACTTGGGATTCCTCGTTCGTCCCGAGGATCGGTCCGCAACAGGTTCTCCAGAACTCCCCGGGACCGTTACGCGCCAGCGTGTTACGAAGGATCGAAGGGCTCCGCCTCGACTTGCAGGATCAGACCGTCCACACCTCGGACGCGGATCGACGTGCCGGCGTCGATCGGGTCCCCGCTCGTCCGCCCTCGCCAAAGCGCTCCCTTGACGAACACCGGCCCGTCCGGCGCGAGCCGACCCCTGGCCTCTCCCACGAGCCCGATCAGTCCGCGCTGGGTGCCCACGATCCTGTCGCGAGACTGGATCGCCACGGTGAGCGCGAAGCCATAGAACAGGAGACTGGCGACGATCGCACCACCGATCAGCCAGGGACTGATCCGGATCGCGGGGTCCACATCGGTCCACGCCAGCACCGACCCAGCGCCGAACACGGCCAGCCCCACCCATGTCGGCCACGACAGGCTCCGGAGCCGAACGTCGAGCATCAAGAGCCCGATCCCCAGCAGGAGCAGACCGAATCCGGGCCAGAACGGGATGGCCACCGTGAGCCCGTAGACGGCGAGCCCGACGAGCGCGATTCCGCTGAACCCGGCGAACCCGAAACCTGGTTGCGTGAGCTCGAAGGCGAGCGCCGCCAGCCCGAGCACGAGCAGGAAGTAGACCATCGAGGGAGTGGCGACCGCGTGCAGCACGCGGGTGATCAGTCCGGGCTCCTCGAAGCGGATCTCGACGGTGCGCTCTCTCGCCTCCGCCTGCGTCGTGGCGACCCGGGTGGCCAGCTCGATCTCTCCGCCCGGCGTCCGGACGGTCATGCCGTCCACCGCGATCAGCAGCTCGGGGATCGTGTACGCGAACACTTCGGCGATCCCGGCGTCCAGCGCATCCTGTGCGGTGAGCGCCCGCCCCACGTCGGTCAGGTCCGCCTCGCGCCCACGCAGCTCGAGCCAACCCTCGGTCCTCGCGGTGAGCCCCTCGGGATGTCGGTCGGGATGCAAGACGTCCACCGGCAGGAGGGGCCCGGTCTGCGAACCGGGCGAGACGCCCGCGAGCGACGAAGCGAGCATCAACAGGAGTCCCGCGCCGCTCGCTTTTGCCGGCACGGGACCCACCCAGGTCAGGACCGGCACCTCGAGACGGGCGACCCGCTCGGCCAGGGCGACCCCGTCCTGGCCGAGAGCGCCGGGCGTATCGAGCTCCAGGACCACGACGGCACCCGCCCGTTCCGCTTCGGCGAGTCGTTCCTCCACGTAGCCACGGAGCGGGCGATCGATCGGCCCGTCGACCTCGATCACGTGCACCTTCGTCGTCTCGGGGGCCGCTCCTCCGGCCTGCGAGCCGGTCACCCCGATCGCGAGGACCGTGAGAACGACAAGCGCGGGCCGAGAGAAGGGACGCATGGAGGGCGCATCGTATCGAGCAAGGGGCCGAGCGATCCGGCGTATCCTGGTCGGTACCCCATGAGCGTGGATACCGGTCGCCGTCCGGCGGGACCCCCGACACCGGGGGGCCGTCCGAGCCCCCGGCCGCGCCGCGACCCCAGATCCGTGCGTGACCGGATCTCGTTCAAGCCGATCGCGGCGCTGCTGCTCATCCCGGTCATCCTGGCGACCGCGATCCTCACGGCGGCGATCCTCGCTCCTCCGTTCGCGGTCGCCGGCTTCGGGCTGAACGAGATCCGCTCTCGACTCGACGCCCTGGGGTCGGACTTCACTCGGATCCCCAGGTTCCCCGAGCGTTCCACGATCTACGCGGCGGACGGCTCAGTCCTCACGCGGGTCTACCTCGACAATCGCGAGATCGTGCCCCTCAACGCGATCTCTCCGGTCGCCCGGCAGGCGGTGCTCGCGATCGAGGACTCCGACTTCTTCGCGCACGGCGCGTTGGATTGGTCGTCTCTTTTCCGGGCGTTGATCGAGAACGCGCGAGCGGGTGAGGTCGTCCAAGGTGGCTCGACGATCACCCAGCAGCTCGTCGGCAGCACCCTCGGGCTGAACCGGTTCGACCAGAGCATCGAGGGGAAGCTGCAGGAGCTCGCGCTCTCGATCCGGGTGGAGCAGCGGTACTCGAAGGCGCGGATCTTCGAGCTGTACCTCAACCAGGTCTACATGGGGAACGGCGCCTACGGGTTCGGGACGGCGTCCGAGTTCTACTTCCGCAAGCCGCCACGCCAACTCACCCTGCTCGAAGGAGCGACGCTCGCGGGGATGATCCGGGCGCCGGAGTACTACGACCCGCTCGACCGGCCGAAGAAGATGCTGCTCCGACGCAACGACGTCCTCAACCGGATGCAAGCGCTCGGATGGGTCACGGAGGAACGGAACGAGCGCCTCAAGGCGAAGCGGCTGAAGCTGCCTGAGGATGCCGGGCAGTTGCTCCGACGTCGTCCTCCGTTCTTCGTCAAATACCTGACCGACCAAATCGTCGAGAACAGCTCGGGAGAGTTCGAGGCTCTCGGTCGCACCGAGAAGGCCCGCCGGCGCGAGCTGTACGAGGGCGGGCTCGACATCCACACGACGCTCGAGCCGGGGTGGCAGCGCTGGGCCCAGGATGCGGCGCGTCAGCCGCTCCGCGTGCCCATCTACCCTCCCGCCGGCTCGCCCGCTCCCGATGTCTCGATCGTCACGATCGACAACAGCTCCGGCGCGGTGAAAGTGATCCTGTCCGGGAGGAACTACCGGGAGGACGAGCTCGACCTGGCGACGACAGGCCACCAGCCCGGATCGGCGTTCAAGCCGTTCGTCCTCGCGGGCGCGTTCCAACGAGGGATCCCACCGACGCAGACGTACTCGAGCTCCTCGCCGTGGTGCTCACCGCTTTGGGACGACGACGACAATTGCGTGGAGAACGCCGAGGGCAGTGGTCAGGGCACCGTCGACCTCTGGACTGCCACCGAGGACTCGATCAACGTCGTGTTCGCGCAGCTGATCTTCGACGTCGGGGCGAGCGTGGTCGCGGACATCGCGGAGCGGATGGTCGGCATGGATCCCCGCACGGAAGGGTTCGACCCCGTCCCGGCGCTCGCGACCGGCTCGGTGGCCATCTCGCCCCTCGACATGGCGAGCGGTTATCAGACGATCGCGAACGACGGGAAACACTGCGAGCCCTACACCGTCCGATCGATCGAGCGCGACGGGAAGGTGCTGCTCTCGCATGAACGCACGTGCGACCCCATCCTCAAAGCGGGCGACGCGCACCTCATCACGGCGATGCTCGAGGCCGTTCCCGTCTCGGGAACGGCCGCGAGCGCCTTCGGCGGATGGGGCAACCACCCCGTGGCGGGCAAGAGGGGAAGGGCCCAGGAGAACACGAACGTGTGGTTCGGCGGCTACACGAGGCAGTACACGACGGTCGTGTGGGTGGGGTCGCCCGGGAACCCCTATCCGATGGGACACGTCTTCGGCGGCACGATCGCCGCGCCGATCTGGGTGGACTACATGTCGCGGATCATGCGGGGTCTGCCCGCCGTCGGGTTCCCGGATCCCCCCAAGCCTCCGGAGGGCCCCGTGCCGAGCGTCATCGGGTTGAAGAAGAACCCAGCGAAGGAGACCCTCTCCGAGGCGGGATTCCGCGTGTCCGTCTCGATCGCGGATTCCACCGCGCCCAAGGGGCAGGTCTTCAGTCAGTCGCCCGGCGGCGGAACCGTGACGGACCTCGGCACGATGGTGACGATCCAGGTCTCGACGGGGGTGCCACCCAAGGTCACGATGCCCCGCGTCGTCGGTCTGCGCGGCTTCAACGGCAAGCTCGCCCTCCAGGCGCTGGGGCTCGCGGTCAACACGGTGCTGGTCGAAACGGAGAATCCCGCCAAGGTCGGATACGTCGTCGCCCAGGATCCCCAGAGGGGGACTCTGGTGCTCGAGGGATCCGCCGTCACGATCTTCGTCGGCGTGGAGCCCAGGGGCAATGGTGGCGGTGGGAACGGTGGCGGTGGGAACGGTGGCGGTGGGAACGGCGGGGGCGGGGGCGATGGCGGAGGCGGGGGCTGACCTAGCCCGCGGACTCCCGTAGACGGACACGCACCTTCTCCTGCACCACCCTGCCGTCGACGCGACCCTTCGCCTTGCCCATGACCACGCTCATGACGGCGCCCATCTCCTTCTCGGAGGTGGCGCCGGTCGACGCGAACGCCTCTTCCACCAGCGCGTCGACCTCGTGCTCGCTCAGCTGCTCCGGCGCGTAGCTCGCGATGGCATCCCGCTCGGCCCGCTCCTTCTCGACCAGTTCGTGGCGACCCGCACCCTCGAATGCCTCGATCGACTCGGCGCGCTTCTTCATCTCTTTCGACGCGACGTCGCGAACCTCATCGTCGGAGAGTTCGTGACGGAGCTCCTTCTCCTTGTTCGTCACCGCGGCGGACAGCATCCGGAGGGCGCCGAGCCGGACCTTCTCGCCGGCGCGTAGCGCATCCTTCATCTCGTCGGCGAGTCGTCCCTTCAGCGTCGGGTCGCTCATTACACTCCCCCCGTGCTTCCCGTGATCCTGACGATCACCGCCCTGGGCGTCGCCTGCGTGGCATACGGGATCTTCATCGAACGGTTCCGATACCGGGTGATCCGGCATCGCCTCGACATCCTACCGGGGGCCGCCGAGCCCCTCGTCGTCCTGCACCTCTCCGACCTGCACTTCGTGCGTCACGATCCGAGGAAGGCTCGGTTCCTCGCGACGCTGCCGACGCCGGACGTGACGGT
>JBKKAE010000177.1:0-9036 GCA_046714835.1 Actinomycetota bacterium
ATCGCATCCTCGACGAGGACACCACCACCGTCCGGATCTGGACGGCGAGCGGCACCCTCGTCTACTCCTCGACCGGAGAAGAGACCGGTACACGAGGAGGCGACGAGCGTGGGATCCGTCTCGCGACATCGGGCGAGGGCAAGACCACCTCCATCGTGCCCGCCAGCCAGCTCGGCGTCCTGGACATCTACACCCCTCTTCGGGTTGGCACCGGTCGTCAGTCGGAAGCGGCCGTCGAGGTCGTCGACGAGTTCGCACCCATCTTCGCGGCGGCCGGGCAACCCTGGAACCTCGTGCAGTCGATCGCCGGCGGCCTCGCGGCCGTCTCGCTCTTGCTCGCGGGCGTCTCGTTCGCCCTCCTTAGAGTCGGACGGGTCGGCACCCGCGACGGAGGCTTCACGCGTCCCGGCGGCTCGGCCGACGAGGAGAAGCTCCGCCGCACGATCGGAGCACGCGACGAACAGCTGACACAGCTCCGCACGCAGCTTCGCGAACAGGAGACCGAAACCGTCGAGCGCATCCGCGAGCTCGAGATCCAGTTGCGGGACGCCGTCACCAAAGCGAATGAAGCCGAATCGCGGTCGGGCGACACGGCCGGCCTGTCGGACGCCGCTCAGGAAGCGAACCGCCGCGCCCAGGAGCTGCTGGACCGAGCGGTGCGCGCCGAGGGCGAGCTGTCCGCTCTCCGCGAACAGCTGAAGGATGCCCCCGCCGGGGACTCGAAGGAAGCGGAGCATCGGATCCAAGTGCTAGAGGAGCAGCTGCGAACGGTCGGCGAGGAGCGCGACCGGGGTGCCGCCGACCTCCGGACGCTCGAAGCGACGGCTCGCGACACGGAAGCTCGGTTCGAGGAGCTCGCGCAACGGGCGGAAGATATGAAGACGTCCATGGCCACGAAGGGCCAAGGGGACGATCAGGCATCCGACGAGCTTCGACGGACGGTCGAAGAGATGAAGATCTCGCTGGCCGAGTCCGAGCGCGCACGACACGAGGCAGAGTCCGTCGCGACGGAGGCATCGACCGCCCTCGCGTCGGCCGATGCCACCATCGCGGCACTGCAGGAGGAGCGCGAGCTCCTACGAGGCGACGTCGAGGGTGACACGGGCGAGACCGCGGTACGCCTCGTCCAGGCCGAGGCTCGTGTCACCGAGCTGGAACGGTCACTCGTGGAAGCTCGCGACCGGACCGCCGAGATCGGACGTGAGCGGGACGAGGCGATGGCTCGGTCGGCCGGCCTGGAGGTTCGTTTCGAGGAGGCCTCGAACAAGGCCGAGGAAGCCGACGCGCGATCGCAGTCACTCGAGGGCCGGATCCAAGACATGGCGAAGAACGCAGGCAGCGCGACCGAGGGGCTGAAGCTCCGTCTGGGCGAGCTGGAAGCGAAGGCAGCCGACGCGGAGGGGCAGCAGAAGGATCTGCTGGCCCGCGCGGCGGAGGCCGAGGCAGCGGCCAAAGAGCTGAGGGTGCTCGTCTCTTCGGCGGAGGCTCGCGAGGCCGAGTTGATGGAGCGCCTGGACCTCGCGGACGGCGAGAAGGCCCGAACGAACGCCAGCCTCGATGACGCACGTCGCGAGCTCGAGGAGACCCGAGATCATCTCGAGACCGCCAGGCGCGAGGCGGCCGAAGCAGCAACGGAAGTCGAGGTTCGTGAAGCCGCGATCCGTGCAGACGCGGATGCGCGCGCAGAGGCACGCGCCGAAGAGCGCGCCATGGTTGCCCGGGCAGAGGCAGACGACCGCCTTGCGGCCGCTCTCGCCGAAGCGGAGACCCGCGTGGCCGCGGCGATCGCGGATGCGGAGACCCGCGAGGCCGTCGCACGTGTCGAGCTCGAGGCCCGGGTGGGCGCGGTTCGAGCGGAGCTCGAGGCCGGCGCGGCCGCTGCGCGGACAGAGCTCGAAGCGCGAGCGACCGCCGCCCGCGCGGAGCTCGAGGAGGCACGCTCCCGGTTGGCCGCAGCGGAGGAGCGGACGGCCGACCTCGAGCTCCGGCTTTCGGAGGGGTCGAGTGAGGTCACCGGCCTGCGGTCCGATCTCGCCGAGGCGACCGAGAGGGTCGCGAGTGCGGAATCGCGCGCCGCGGAACGAGACGAGGCGCTTGCAAGGGCTCAGGATGAGCTCTCGGCCGTGCGCGATCAGATGCAGCAGAAGGAGCACGCATCGGTCGCCGCCGCAGAGGAGCTCGAGGCGCTGAGGACCGCCGTCGAGGGTCACGAGTCCGAGACCCGGCGCAAAGAAGAGGAACTGCACGGTGTGCGTCAGGAGCTCGAAACGACCCTGCGTGAGCTCGGCTCGGTCCGTGAGGAGATCTCCCAGCGCGAGCAGATGGTCTCCGCGGGCTCGGAGGAACTGGAGAGGCTCCGGTCGGCGGAAGCGCGGAGCGCGCAGGTCCTGGAGCGGAAGGAAGAGGAGCTCCGCGGCGTCGTCGAACTGTTGGACGCTGCCAGGAACGAGCTCGAGTCACGCAGTCATGACGCCAACACCCGATTCCAGGACGCCGAAGCTCGCGTCGCCGAAGCCCAGGCCAAGGCCGGGGAGGCGCAGGCGCGGATCGTGGACGCCGAGCAGCACCTCGCCGAGCGCGAGGCAACCGCCGCGCACCTCCAGCAGGAGCTGTCCGAGCTCACCCAGGAGCTCGCGCGACGAGAGGCCGGCTACGCCTCGACCCGAGAGGGGATGGACTCGCTGCGGGAGCAGGTCTCTCGGCTGGAAGCAGCACGCGATGCCCGGGAGACCGACGAGACCTCGCGGGCCACGGCCTTGGAGGCAGAGCTGGCCGAGCACAAGAGCGTGTTGCAGGAAGCCCGTGACCGGCTGGCGGTCGCGGAGTCCAGGGCTTCGGATCTCGAATCGCGTCTGGAAGCAGCCTCCTCGAGCCAGGGTGAGGCGCTCCGGACCACCGAACAGCAGCTCCTCGCCAAGGAGCAGGAGCTTGCCGTGAAGGTGCAGGAGATCGATGCGAAGGACAGGGAGCTCAGGGCGACCCGAGAGGAGCTCGAGTCTGCGCGCCGAGATCTCACGGCGACGTCGGCGGACAAGCAGTCGTTCGAGTCCCAGCTCCGCGTGGAGCTCGAGGCCGCTCGTGCCGACGTCTCCTCGCGCGACGAGGAGCTGCGATCGCTACGCCAGAGGATCGCGGAGCACGACGAGGCGTTGTCGGTGCGCGAGGCGGCCTCGGGTGACGCGACCGAGAAGATCGCCGCGCTCGAGATCGAGCTGGCCGCCGCGACGGGACGAGCCACGGAGCTGGAGTCAGGTCTGGCCGAGGCGCGTGAGGCGACCGCACGAGCCGAGGAAGCTGCCCATCAGGCGACGGAGGCAGCCGAAGAAGCTGCGCGTGAAGCGATGGAACGAGCCGAGCGGTCGGTCATGCTGCCGACCCTCGCTCCGGCCGTGGGAGTCACGGACGATGCAGGGATCGCCGAACTGCAGGCGGAGATCCTCCAGCTCGAGACCCGCCTGGAGCAGACGGAGCTTCGGGCCCGCCGAGCGTACGCCGAGGCGGAGAACGCCCAGGCAGAGCTGCGGTTCGCGAGAGAGCGCGGCGATGCGCCGCAGACCTCGGTCGACAACGGACGACTCCGCAGCGAGCTTGCCACCGCCCTGGAACGAGCCCAGTCCGCGGAAGAGGGGATCAGGGCGCTCCGTGCCGAGATCGCCCTCGTGAAGAAGGGTGTGGATACCTCACTCGAGGCCGAGGACGGCCTCGAGGCGGAGAACAACTTCGTCGATCCCGAGGAAGACGGGGTCAGCCTTCGCACACGACTGACCCGCGCCGTGGACAGCAAGCGCTCTACCGGGGATGACGACACCCACCAGTGGCGCTGAGCCGTCGGACGGTACGCTTGGCCACATGCGTCGAGTCGTCCTGATCGGTCTCGGAGTCGCGCTCCTGTGGGCCGGCACGCCCGCGGTACCGGTGCACGCCGGCGAGCGTCCCGAGTACACGGCCACGATCGAGCCGCTGCCCCGCGGCATCAGGCGCTGGATGAACGGTGTGTCCTGGCGCTCCGGATGCCCCGTGCCGCTTCGCGACCTCCGGCTGTTGAAGCTCCGCTACTGGGGTTTCGATCGCACGGCGCACACGGGGAGACTGGTCGTCCATGAAGATGTCGCGCAGAAGGTCCTCCGCATCTTCGGTCGTCTCTATCGGGTGGCGTTCCCGATCCGACAGATGCGGTTGGTCGACTACTACGGGGCCGACGACCGGACCTCGATGGAGCACGACAACACGTCCGCCTTCAATTGCCGCTGGCGCGCCGGGCAACCGGGAGTGTGGTCGCAGCACGCGTTCGGTCGAGCGATCGACGTGAACCCCGTGGAGAACCCGTACGTGTGGAGCGGCGGCGTGTCCCCGTATAACGGTGCGCCGTACGTGGATCGCTCCAACCGCCGTCGCGGCATGATCTACCACGGCGACGATGTGTGGTGGGCGTTCCGGTACCGCGGCTGGGAGTGGGGCGGGGACTGGACCGACGTCAGGGACTACCAACACTTCTCTCGCAACGGTCGGTAACGAAGAGACCAACGGGGGTTCACCGAGCGGGAGAGCGGCGGGTCGAATGCCGATCAGTCGCAGGTGAGGGAGAGCAGGTAGTACGGGTCGACGGCGCCGCCGTACCCGGGATGCCACTCGAAGTGGGCGTGCGGCGCGGTCGAGAGGCCGGTGTCGCCGACGTACCCGATGATCGCGCCCGCTCCGACCCATCCGAGATCCCCGTAGCCGATCATGTGTGCGATGAACACGTAACCGCGATCGTTCCGCACCCGGACCTGGTAGCCGCCGAGCGGCGAGTAGGACCCCCACGCGTACCCGTCGAAGGGAGCGCGGATCGGTGTCCAGGTCGGTGCCTCGACGTCGACGCCCATGTGCACGTGCGGCTCGACGTCCCCCACGGTCACGATCTCGCCGAAGTCGTTGTGGATGTAGTGCGGTGCGTCCACCGGGCAGACGCGGAAGACCCCCCACGAGTACAGCCACCCTTCGAGCTCCTGCCACTGTGCTTCCAACACCCGGCGGCGCTTGGTCGCCCACGCGGTGAACCGTCGCTCCGCACGCCGCACCTGCCGGAGGACGGAAAGGGTCGAGAGTCCGGGGCGGGTATCGGTGTCGCGTTCCGCGAGGACGACGGCCCGGCGGAGGTCGCGGGATCGTTGGTTGGAGAGCTTGGTGAGCTGAGTCATCTGACGCTCGACGCGCTTCTGGGCTCGGATCTTGTCACCGACCTCCGAGGCAGAGGCGGGCGCCGTCGCGCCGACGAGCACGGTGAGTGCGATCGCCGCGGCGGCGCCCGCCTTGCAGAGACCTCGGAACCCCTTCAACGATCCACCCCCCGGTGTGTTTTCCGCCAGGCTTCCCCTATCGACGCTGCGGCTTCCTCGCTTGAGAGGCGCACCCATCGGACCGGTGGCTTGCCCACCCATCAGCGGAAGGCGCAGTATTGCGGGTTCATGAGATCAGCGACCAGTCCTTCGAACGCCCGACGCGTGCTCATCCTGTTGGTGGCGCTTGCCGGAGCGCTGCTCGCGATGTCCATCGTGCAACGGGACAGGGCTCTCGAGCAGCAGTACGAGGACGGCCAGGAGCGAGCGGAGCTCTACGCGGCAACGGTCTTCCGCACCGCGCTCGATCCGGGAGACGTCGCGACGCCGCTCGAGGGCGATCGTCGGGATTCGCTGTTCGCCGAGGTGCAGGCGTTCGTGCTCACGGACCCGACGGTCGCTCGCGTCCGTCTGTGGGCTCCCGACGGCACATTGCTCTTTTCGACCGATCCCGCCGAGAACCCGGGCGACACGAGCGAGGACCTCGCGATCCGGAGCGCGTCCGGCGGCTCGGTGCAGAGTCGGCTGGCGCTGGAGCTGCTCTCCCCTCCGCCCGCCGAGGATGCGACCCCCCGAGCCACTCCGCTCTTCCAGACCTTCGCGCCGCTCCGGATCCGCGGCTCGGCCGACGTGGTGGGAGCGGTCGAGGTCGAGCAGTTCGCGGCGGCGCTCGAGGAGCGGGCGGATGAACCGTGGTGGATCGTACAGGCCGGTGCTTCCGGCGTGACGGTGCTGCTCGCGCTGCTGGCGTTGATCTCGGTTGCCCGGGGGTTGCGGCGGCCTGCTGCCCCGGCCCGCAGCCGCGCGAAGGAGGACCCGCCGGCCCGGCAAGCGCGACCCGATGCGGGATGGGGCGACGCGGATACCGCCGAGCTGAGGGAGCGGCTGGAGCGAGCGACGGCGAGGGCGAAGGAGGCCGAGGAGGCCGCACAGTCGTTCGCCTCGAGCCTCCAGCAGGTCTCGGGTCGCCTCGAGGCCGTCGAGCGTCAACCGTCGGACGAGCGGGTTGCGGAGCTGAGAGAAGCGCTTCGCCGCTCGGAGGCAGAGCGCGCGATGCTTCGCTCCGGTCGCCCGGAGACCCTCGTGGAGGCGGAGGTCCGTGAGCTCCGCGCACGCCTGCGCGACGCACAAGCGCTCGCTAAGGCATCCGAGGCTTTGGTCGCGGGGGGAGGGGACCTCACCGTCGTTCAGGAGCAGCTGTCCACCGCGGCCCGGCACGTGGACGAAGCCGTCGAACGCGCGAAGATCGCAGAAGGCCGAGCCGACGCCGCCGAGGACCGGGCCCGGGCGACCGGTGACCTGGCGACCGCCGCGGAGCAGCGGATCGACCTGCTCGAGATGAAGCTTCAAGAGATCGCGGCCGCGGGCGTCGAGTCCTCCCGGTCTCCGGAGCTGATAGAGCTCCAGCGCGAGCTCGCCGAGGCCCGTCAGCGGGCCGACGAGATGGTGGAGCGAGCGCTCGAGGCTGAGGGCCGGCTCTCGGTCGCGGGGTCGCTCGAGGGCCCCGCGGAGGAGCTCCTCCAGGCGCTCGAGGGGCGTGTGCTGGCCGCCGAGGAACGGGCGGCGGACGCGGAGGCTCGCGTCGGCGCCGTCGAGGAGGAGACTGCCGAAGGCGGGAGCCGGTTCCGGCAGCGGCTCGGGCTCACCGCAGCCGGTCGCAAGCTCGCGGCGCCTGTGCCCGTCGAGCGGGAGGCGCAGCCAGACGTGGATCTGCGTGCGGCGATCGCGCGAGGACTCCGCGGACCGCTCACGCGGGCGTCGGGGCTGACGCTCTCACTCCAGGGATCGATCGAGTCGGGCGAGGGGAGGGCCGCCCTGCGACAGCTCTCGTCGTCGCTTCGCCGCCTGGACCAGCTCACCGCCGACCTCCACGACGTGCAGAGGATCATCGACGGCAGCCTGCCCCTCAACCGCAAGCGCACCGAGCTCTCTGCGCTGATGGCGGCCACCCTGGAGGACGCGGTGACGGTGGAGGAACGGCTCATCCGCCTCGACGCCGATACGGTCCACGCGTACGTGGATCCGGCACGCGCCAGGCAGATCGTCGAGGGCATGCTGGATGCCGCGCGTGAGCGGACCCGAGCGGGCGCGGCGATCGTCGTGCGGGTCCGTGACACGGATGCCGGAGCGCGCGTGTCCGTCGAAGACGACAACCGTATCCCGGCTTCGATCGGACCCGAGCTGAGCCTCGCCGTTCGCCTCGCCGAGCTGCACGGAACCGAGGTGACCGTGGACGGCTCGTCGTTCCGGGTCGTCTTCCCGAAGGACGAACGGTAGGGAGATCTGGATCAGATGACGAGCGCATCCACCGCGTACGTCTCTCGGAGCCGGAGATCCACCAGGCGGGCCGGCAGGATGCGGCGCGGTCGCATGCCGTTCGCCTCCGCCACGCCCAGATGGTGCACGCACATCGGCACGAGCAGGTCCCGCGCGTACCAGGAGACCACGTCGGGCGTGGACGCCGCTGCGCTCCCCTGCCAGAAACAGAACTGACAGATCAGGCGGAGTCGCTGCGGATAGGCGAACCGGGCCCGATAGCCATGCTCATGTTCGATGACGCGGCCCCAAAGAGCGACCCGGCCGAGGACAGCCGGGCAGCGTGTCCGGCGCAGCAGGTCGACCTCACGGGTCGCATGGAGCCCGCAGCTGCAGTCGGCGTTGGGCGCCTCGTGCGACCACGCCAATCGGCAGGTCGCCTGCGCGATCTCACGGGGTCGCCACGCCCTCGACCCGGCCGTGACCGGCCGAAGCAGGAGTCCCTCTCCGTCTCGACGGCCCGTCAGCGTCCACGAGCGCCAGGCGAGGATCGGCTCGACCTCCACCTCGACGGGGAGACCGCGGACGACGGAGACGGCGGCCTTCATCGGGGGATCGGCTCGTGTGTCGGCTCGGGTATGCGTACTGGCTCCGGCTCCGGCTCCGGCTCCGGCTCGGACTCGGGAACCACCTCGGGCTGCGGATCGATCGAGGGCTCCAGGATCGGCGCGGGCTCAGGCACCGGCAGCGATGCCGGTTCGATCTCGATCACCCGCTTGGGAAGGCCGATGTCCACGGCGGTCCTCCGGTGGAGGGGATCGGCTTCCCGCCGTCCCGCCACCCAGTTCGCCGTGAGCGTACCCCGCCGAGGCCATTCCGCGCGAGGGGCCTTTCGGCTACACCCCTACGCCGGTGCCAACCAGTAGATCGCCTCGAAATCGCTGAAGAAGATCCGTCCGTTGGGACCGACCTCGACCGACAGCACGGGTCCGGGCCGGTCCGAGACCAGCGATGGGCCGGCGTCGAAGCCGTTCCTGGTCGCGTTGAGGTCGAAGCGGCGGATCCTGCCGTCGTTCACGGCTCCGACCAGGAGGTCCCCGTTGAAGCTCGCCCCCAACCCGCAGCCGTCACAGAACGCGAGGCCGGTCAGGCCGAACGGAGTCGGGAACGTGTGCTTCGGAAGGATCCGCGGGGTCGGGCCGCTGTTGTTCGTGTTCGGGCAACTCTCGTTCGGCCCCCAGCCGTGGTTGCCGCCCTTCACGATGCGGTTCACCTCGTCGTTGCATCCCGGTCCGTTCTCCGATTCCCAGAGCCGGCCGATCTGCGGATCGATCGCGAGGCCGATCGAGTTCCGGATCCCGAACGCCCAGATCCTCGTGCCGAACGGGTTGGTCTCCGGGATCGAGCCGTCCGCGTTCAGGCGGAGGATCTTGCCGCGCAGGTTGCTCGACCGATCCTGAGA
>JBKKAE010000178.1:0-5144 GCA_046714835.1 Actinomycetota bacterium
GCACACGGCCCTGCATGGCTTCGAGCTTGTCCGCGTCCCAGAGCGCCGCGGACCCTTCGGCCCGGACGGTCTCGGCGAGCACACGGCCCTGCATGGCTTCGAGCTTGCCCGCGTCCCACAGAGGCGCTCCGATGCTCGCCGCCTCGCGGGTGCCGCTGCCTGCCACACTCGTAACGGAGCGATCGCCGCGCCCCGCCAGGGTGAGCGCCAACGCGCTCATGATCAGCGCCGCGGCCGCCAGCACGGATACGGCCGTGGTCCACAGCGTGAACCGCGCCGGCAGACCCGAGACCCCGATGGTTCCTGCCTTCGTGCTCATGGTTCCTCCTTTGACCTGGGGACCGATCCCCGATCCCTGAGCCCGAGGCTAGAGGGAGCATCGTCCCGGGGAATCCCCGAAATCCGTACCGATCGAGGCGGTGACCGGTACGTCTTGGCTCAGGATCCCGGGGGGCCGGATGGGAACTTCGAGGCCAGCTCCGTGCGGGAGCGGATGCCCAGCTTGCGGTAGATCCGCTTGAGATTGGCCTCGACGGTGTGGATGCTGACGAAGAGTGCGTCGGCCACCTCTCGGTTGGTGCTACCGGCGGCGACCAGCTCCGCCACCCTGGCCTCGGTCGGGGTCAGGTCCACCGACGAGGCGGCCCGTCCCCCGATCCGGGCAAGCTCGGCACGTGTCCGGTCCGTCCACGCCGCGGCGCCGAGCCCCTCGAAGATCTCCAGGGCCTGCGTGAGCGTGTCCCGAGCCTCACGCTTCCTCTTCGCCCGGCGCTGCACGGCCCCCTTGACCAACAGCGTCCGACCCAGCTCGAACGGAAGGGGCAGGCGATCGTGCTGACGGACGGCCTGATCGGCTGCATCAGATGCACCCTGGAGATCACCGCGGGCCGCGAACACGAGCGCCCGGCATCTGGCTCCCGTCGCCATGGCCCACGCCCGATCGAGGCTTCGGCCAGCGTCCTCGAAGGGTGCGAGGAGCGCCTCCGCCTCGTCGAGCCGCCCGAGGCCCACGAGCGCCTCGACCTCATCGGGGACGATCCGGAAGTACGCGGGCTCCCGAACGCCCATCGCCTCCTTGAGCTCGACCGCCCTGGACAGGTACCGATGCGCCTCCGAGGGGTTGCCCGAAGAGAGTTCTAAGAACCCTAGGACCGACAGGTTCGGGATCTGGAGGAGGATCTCGCCGGCCGCCTCGGCGACCCGCAGCCCCTCGAGGGCTTCCAGCCTCGCCGCGTCGCTCCGCCCCAGATGGGCTTCCACCAGGCTCACCGCGAAGTGGCACTCCGACGACAAGGACCCCATGGCCTGCCGCTGGGCAGCCGACTTGCTCTCCCGGGCGTGCTCCATGGCTGCACCCCAGTTACCCGCCCAGCATTCCAGCTCGGCGAGGTGGTACTGGATCTCGGCGGACGGGGCCTCCACGCCATGCGCCGCGGCATCACCCAGGAGCTCGTTGAAGATCTCGCGGGCCGCGTCCAGGCGATCGGTGAACTTGAGGAGTTGAGCGAGGACGAAGCTTGCACGCAGGACGTAAGTGTATTTTCCAGACATCTGCCCTTCCAAGGCGATCCCGCGATCCAGCATCTCGTGATCGACACCGCGTCCGAGGAGGAACTCAACGAAGGGATACGCCTGGAAGGCTTCTGCCATGACCAGTGGATCCTGCAACTCCTCGGCTAACCGCAGCGCCGAGCGAGCGTGCCGCTCTGATGCCGCGAGGTCTCCCCTGAACAGCCAGGCGTACCCGAGGCCTTGCTCCACCCCTGCCCTCAAAGCGGCGTCGTCTCCCACCTCGTTCAGGGCGGTTGTGAAGACGTCTACGGCCCGCCGCCAACCTTCCTCCATCGCGACGACCTGCCCCAGATCCCGCAGCACCCTGGCCCGAGGCGGCCCATGCCCCGAAAGGTCCACCGCCTGCTCGAGGACGTTTCGGGCAAGCGTGGTGTCTCCGCACTCGTAGTGAGCCAGGCCCGCCTCGTGGGTCCGGCGCCGCAGTTCCTCGCCGTGATCCTCCGGGGTGGCTCGGCGGGCCATCTCCCAGAGCTCGGCCGCGGACTGCGGTGCTCCTCGGGAACCGGCCAGCCGGGCGGCTTCCTCGAGGGCGCCGGCAACGGCAACGTCCGGGCCTTCGACGGACAGAGCCAGGTGGCGGGCTCGTTCCTCCGGATCGTGGACGATCGTCGCGAGCCGCACATGCAGCTGCCGGCGCCGGGTCGGCGGGGTCCTCTAGTAGACGGCGGAAGCAAGGAGCGGGTGGGTGAACCGGAGCCCGTCGCCGACGGCCTCGACAACACCGTTTTCGATGGCCGGCGCCAGGCGGTCGTCGACCCCGGCAGGAGCGATCGCCGCAGCGATCGCATCCAGCGTCGGTGCCGACAGGGCCGAGACGACCTCGAGGGCTTCGACGGTCCCCGGAGGAAGCCCTTCGAGGCGGTCATCGATGAGTTCCTGAAGGCGGTCCGGGATCGGAGGCCGTTCGCCGGCTGCCACGCCACCTCCGCGGCGAAGGAGCGCCAGCCCGATCTCCTGGGCGAAGAATGGATTGCCTCCCGACATCTCGTGGATGCTGAGGAGCGTGGTCCGCGGGAACCCCTCACCCACCTTGTCCCTGAGCACCCGTTCGATGGCGCCGAAGGACAGCGGCCCGACGTGAACGAGATGCAATCGATCGTCGGGGAAGGCAGAGACAACACCCAGGGGATCGTCGTCGAGATCGGTACCTCGAACGGCCACCATCACGCCAACCGGGTCGCCCTTCAGGCGCCGCACGACGAACTGGAGCACACGGACCGAAGGGAGGTCCATCCATTGGATGTCATCGACAGCCACCACGACCGGGGAAGTGGAGGCCACCGACCGTAGGCATCCGAGGACGGCCAGGGAAACGGCCCGCTGGTCAGCCCGGGCGCCCGAACTCGGGGACCGCAAGAGGGCCACCTCGAGGGCCCGGCGCTGCGGCTCGGGCACCGCAGGAAGTGCCTCCTCGAGGACGGGTTCGAGGAGGTCACCGAGGGCGGCGTACGACAGGCGCGTCTCCGCTTCGACCGGGCCGCAGGACAGCGTGCGGTAGCGCCTTTGCAGGGCGCTCGCCAGCCCGTCCTGCCATACGGTGGTCTTCCCGATGCCGGGATCACCGGAGAGGACCAGTGCGCTCGGCCCGGTCGGGATCGAGTCCAGGAAGCGATTGAGGATTGCGAGCTCGGACTCGCGCCCGATGACGTCACCTGCCAAAGGCGCTCTCCCCGCGTCGGTGGACGCCAGGATTGTAGGGATGGCGGGGCCGAACCTTGCAGACCCGTCGAGGCTCGCACGGTCGGCCGTACCCGCCATCGCGCCAAGGCCGCGCCTGCTTGGCGGGAGGGGAGGTGTCTGAGTTCACGAGATAGCTACCCAAGGGTGTGCTCGACATGAGCCCGTCGTGGTCTCCCGATGGGGCACGGATCGCGTGCATGCGCTACACGAATGACGACGTGGCCGACACGGCAGAGGATGGCGACATCTGGATGGTGGACGTCGACGGCACAGACGCCACCAGGGTCACAGCGGGCCGTGGCCGACCGCCAGCTCGACCAAGCGCTCAAGGAGATGGCGAGCGAGTTCGGGGCGCGCTCCAGTGTGGTGACGGTCGTCGAGGTCGACGCCGAGGCCGGCGCCGCGATCACTCTCGCGCACGCAGGGCTCGTTGCCCTTTCGTAAGGACCGGCCACCTAGTATCGGTCCGTGAGGCCGACCGCCCTGGTCCTGGTCCCGCTCCTGCTGGCCGCCGAGATCAGATTCTCGAACACCTTTCCGAGCATCTCTGGGTCGACGGCGACCTCGACCTCGTCGGGCACGTCCTCCGCAACCGTGAACGTCCACCCCGCCAAGAAGCCGATGAGGCCTTCGTCGACGTCGAACAGCGCATCGGGCAACTGGAGCGACACGTCGCCGTAGTGACGAACGAACAAGCCACCGTTGAGGAACGGAATCTCGGGACCAGGTGCCCCCGCCGGGCGCTCGCCGACGGGCCGCGAGAGCGTGTCGTAGAAGAGGGTCTCCAGCTCGGTCTGGTAGTAGTTGCCGGCCTTGCGGATGAATCGCGTGCGTCCTGATCGAGCGAACCCACCTGCGATACTCGACCGCGGGAGGATGGCCGAGCGGACGAAGGCGACGGTCTTGAAAACGGTCTTCGGGTTGCCCTTGGCATCGAACCTGCGACATGCGGTTGGGGAAATGACGCGCCAGGGCGCGCCGATGCGCCACATGCGCCGCTTCAGAGGGGCTGCGCAGATCGGCGCAAGAATGGCGCGCGGGGTTGCCTGAAGAGGGACTCACGGGTAACGAGTTCGACGCTGGCTCCTAGTGCAGTTGCGCCCTCATCTCGCCGACCCCGTAGATGCCCTTTCTAACGCCGCACGCACCTACCAGCGGCTCGGCGGCACACTTTCCGAGAACGACATAATGCGTGCAGAATTGGGTCGAAGACCTATAGGGTCCGGACTGTCGTTGCCAAGTGTTCGGGTGCGGACCACGCTGATGTGCGCCTTTCGAACGGCAAGTCCGAGCTCGTGCTCCCGGGCCCGTCATCCGTCACCTCGGGTTCGACCGGGCGTCGGAGCGGCGATCCAGGGCATGGCGGATCGTCTCGTCGCGATCGACAGAGAGCTAGAGGTCCACAGCGCGCCCGGCGGGGGAACGGCGATCGCGAGCGCGTGCCGGTACCGGGAGGGATCACGTGACGGAGGGGATGCTCACGGAGCCAGCCGAGCGCACATCGATCGAACACGGTCCGAAGAGCGCCCGATGGCCGAGGGCTGTGTGGGGCGTGACGCTGGCGCTGCTCATTTCCGGCTTGCTCCTCCAAACGGTACGGCTCGGCCGGCCCGATCCCTTCGAGATCGCGTTCACCCTGATCGCCGTGATGGCCTACGCCACGGTGGGAGCACTCATCACCTCACGGCAGCCTGGGAACCGCGTGGGGCTGCTGTTTTCCTGGGTGGGAGCCTGGGCGGCGGTGGGCCTCGCGTGCGCCTCGTATGCGACGCTTGCGCTCCAGCGCGATCTTCCGTTCCTGAGCGCAACGGCCTGGATCGATCGGGCCTCGACCGCTGTGATGTTCGGCTCGCTCGCCTTCCTCTTCCTGATCTTCCCGACAGGTGAGCCAC
>JBKKAE010000179.1:0-8587 GCA_046714835.1 Actinomycetota bacterium
CGCCAGCGTCTCGCGCGCCCGCTCCGAGAGGTCGCCGAGGTTCCCGATCGGCGTGCCGACGAGGTAGAGGACGCCGCTCACGGGGCGATGGTCCCACGTTCGCCTCCGCCTACCATGGGCTGATGGCCCAGGCGCACAAGGACTACTCCGGCACCCCGCTCCCGAAGAAGCTCGGGATCCGGGAGGGCGCGCGGGTGCTCGTCGCGGGCGCGCCGCCCGAGGGCTTCGACGACACCCTCGGTGCCCTGCCGACGGGCGTGCAGCGCCTCGGGCGCGCCGGCACCACGATGGACGTCGTGCTGGTGTTCGTGACCGAGGAGCGGGATCTACGGTCTCGCTTCTCCAAGCTCGCGGCCGGGCTGGACCCGGCGGGCCGGCTCTGGGTCGCCTGGCCGAAGAAGGCTTCCTCGGTCCCGAGCGACCTCGACTTCGACACGGTGCAGCGGATCGGTCTCGACGCGGAGCTCGTCGACAACAAGAGCGCGTCGATCACCGAGGAGTTCCAGGGTCTGCAGTTCGTCTACCGACTCAAGGATCGTTCGCGCTGAGGGCTGCTGAACGAAGTGCGGTCGGTACCCTGGCGCGCGTGGCCCATCGCGCCGAGTCACCGGTCCTGCATCGGCTGAACCGTCCCTGGGTGGCGATCCTCGTCGTCACGGCGATCGCGGCTGTCGTCCGCATGTGGGGTCTGTCGAGCCCACCGACGCTCGTGTTCGACGAGAACTACTACGCGAAGGCGGCCTGCATCTTCGTCGGCGGCTCCGACGAGGTCTGCAAGATCGATTCACCCAACGAGCGACTGTTCCGCGAGCAGGAGTGGGACGTGGGCTCCTTCGTCCACCCACCGCTCGGCAAGTGGACGATCGCGCTCGGGATCAAGGCGTTGGGGATGGATCCGTTCGGCTGGCGCATCGGCTCGGCGGTCGCCGGCACCCTCGCGGTCACGGGGGTGGCCCTGATCGCGCAGATGTTGTTCGGGCGACCGCTCTGGACGTTCCTCGCGGGACTGCTGCTCGCGTTCGAGCACCTGAGCGTCGTCCTCTCTCGGCAAGCCTTGCTCGACATCCACCTCCAGCTCTGGATCGTCGCCGGCTTCCTGTGCCTCGTGCTCGATCGACGATGGATCGACCGGCGCACGCGCCGTGCACCACCCCTCGGCGGCGAGGGGGACGTCGACACCACCGTCCCCTCTCCCCTGTGGCGTCCGTGGCGATACACGGCCGGGGTCGCGTTCGGCGCGGCCGTCTCCGTCAAGTGGTCCGGCGGACTCGGGATGCTCGCCGCGATCGTCATCTCGCTCGCCTGGGAGACGTCTCGCCGCCTCCGCGTGGATGGGACCAGGGGCCGTGCGTTCGGACGGGCGCTACTGCAGGAGAGCTTCTCCCTCCTCATCGCCTTCGTGATGATCCCGGCGGTCGTCTATGTCGTGACCTACCTCCCGTGGCTGCATCACTTCGACTGGAAGCTCAGCGAGTTCATAGAGCAGCAGGTCCGGGTCGCGAGGTACCACCTGTTCGACCTGAAGACCCTTGCCGTCGATCCCGAGACCGGCGCACTGACACCGACGCACTACGGCTACTCGCGTCCGTGGACGTGGCTGTGGATGGAACGACCTCTCCCGCTGACGTGGCAGGACGAGGGGCCGGCGATCCGAGACCTCCTGGCGATCGGCAACCCGATCGTGTTCTGGGGGAGCTTCTGGTCGCTGCCCTATCTCGCGTTCGCGTGGTGGAGGAAGCGCGACTGGGTCGCGGGGTTCTTCCTGTCGGCCGTCATGCTCCAGTACCTGCCGTGGCTCCTGGTGGCGCGTCCGCAGTTCTTCTTCTACGTGGCGCCGTTCACGCCGTTCCTAGTGCTCGGACTCGTGTACATGCTCCGCGATCTGTCGGACGCGAGGCTGATCGTCCGCGAACCGGGCGGGGTGGTGGCGACCGATCCCGAGACGGGCCGACCCGCGGTCTCCGTCTGGCACCCTTACCGGCCGATCGCGTGGGTGGTTGTCGCGGCCGCCGTCGGCCTCTTCTTCTGGTTCTGGCCGGTGCTGACCTGGCAGCTGATCTCCGACGAGCGCTTCAAGCTCATCGTCTGGTTCCCCGGCTGGCAGTAGGAACGCCTTCGGAGACGAGCCCAGAAACACGAAACCCCGGCGCGCTGGCCGGGGGATCGGTCTTGATTCGGATATCCGAAGCACCAATCATACCTGATTCCGGGGGGATCCGGTCAGGCCACCGAGACTAGAAGCCGGGCAGGCGATCTCGGAAGAGGATGAATCCGATCCCGGCGCCGATGTCGAGGAGCGCGTGGGCGACCACGAAGGGCCAGGTGCGACGGCCCCAGCGCAAGAAGAGGAACCCGAACAACAGGCCCATCGCGACGTTCCCGACGAACCCACCCCAGCCCTGATACAGGTGGTACGAGCCTCGGAGGAGGGCGCTCGCGACGACCGCCTGGGCGGGCGTCCACGACAACTGCCGCAGCCTCGTGACGAGGTACCCGAGAACGACGATCTCCTCGAGGAGACCCGATTCCACTGCGCCGAGAACGAGCGCCGGGATCGTCCACCAGTGCCCCAGCGGAGGCGTCGGCACGACGAACCGGTTCACGCCGAGCTCGACCGCCCCGAGGTACACCCCGATCCCGGCGATCCCCACGACGGCGAACAGGGCGGCGCCTCGCGCGAGATCATGGCCCGGCTGATCCGGCGACAGGCCGATGACCTCCACGCCCTCACCGCTCCGCCGCACGAGATGCACGACGAGGAACACCGGCGCCAGCGCGAAGGCGATCCCGAGCACCTGCCGCGCGAACTCGCTCGATTGATCCGCGGCCGCGACGACGACGCCCGCGAGCGGCGCCTCGATCAGCGACAGGATCGCGAACGCCGCGGATCGCAGGACCGAGAGCGACAGCACGACGAGGATCTCCTCGGTGAGCAGCCTGCGATCGAGAGGAGCCGGCGGAACCGGCAGGTCGATTCGCGGATCATCCGTGGCCGGCTGCATCGGAACCACTGTACGCATCGCCTAGACTTCGGCCTCTTCGAGCGGAAGGACCGCATGCCGAACCGCGACACCGCCGATCTCGTCGTCGTTGGCGCAGGCACGATCGGTGGGTGGGCATCGGTCTTCGCGAAAGAGCACGGTGCGGAACGCGTCGTGGTCCTCGAGAGGGGTGAGGCCGGCCAGGGCGCATCCTCGCGCGCGGCCGGCATCGTCCGGGCGCAGGGTGGGACGCCCGAGACCGTCGCCCTCGGGATGTGGTCGATCGACTTCTACCGGTCGCAGCGCGAACGCTACGCAACCGACAGCGGCTTCCGCGAGCTCGGCTATCTGATCCTCGCGACCGATGCCTCGCAGGAGCGGGAGGCGATCACTCGGGTCGAGATGCAGCACGCGGCCGGGCTCGCCGACGTCCGGTATATGGACGCCGCGGAGGCGGCGCGGCTGAATCCCACGCTCGACCCCGCCTCGTTCCGCGGCGCGACCTACGCACCCGGTGACGGGTACGTTGACCCGCCGCGAAACGTACGCGCGTACTCGCTCGCGATGCAGCGCGCCGGGGTCGAGCTCCGCGAGCGGACGCCGTTCCTCGGCGTCCGCGCCGGAAACGACAGCACCGTGATCGGGGTCGAGACCCCCGAGGGCACCATCGCGACCGAGCGCCTGCTCCTCACCGGCGGCCCGACCCTTCGCGCCGTCGGGAAGCTCGTCGGCGCGCGCTTCTTCGTCGGCGCGGTCCGGCATCAGGTTGCCGTGACCGAGCCGCACGAGGCGTTCGACGTCGAATGCCAGCCGATGGTCTTCGAGAACGCGATCGGCCTCTACTGGCGCCTGGAGGAGGGTGGCCTCCTGTTCGGCATGTCGAACCCCGACGAAGCGCCGGGGTCGGCCCGGGAGGTCGACTGGCCCTACCTGCGCAAGATGGAGAAGCGGATGCACGGTTACGTGCCGGTCGCGAAGGACCTCGGGATCCGCAAGGCGTGGGCCGCGACGATCGAGTACTGCCCCGACCACCTCCCCATCGTCGGACCGGTCTCGACCACGGACGGCACGGTGCTTCCCGGCGTCACGGTCGCGACCGCGGTCGGCCACGGCATGATGTGGGGACCGGGTGTGGCGAAGATCGGCGCCGACCTCGCGGTCGAGGGAACCACCGACGTGACCGACGTCTCAGGGTGGAACATGGATCGCTTCGACGATCAGGGCCGGTCGTCGTCCTACGATCCGATCGCGCTCCCGTTTCCGGTCAGCGCCGACGCCGACTGATCACGAGAGCGCCACGTCGACCGCGATGAGCTCGGTCAACGAGTTGGCGCGGATCGGGATCGAGGGCTCGTCCCAGATCTCGGCGGCGTCCCCGGTCGTCAGGGGTTCGCCCACGATCTCGGCGTCCCCTTCGATCACGTAGAGGTACACGCCCCGCCCAGCACCAGGCTCGTGGGCGACCTCGATCCCCGGGTGAAGACGAGAGACGAACACATGCGCGTCTTGACGCACGAGCACGGACTCGACGTCGTCGCCGCTGATCGCCTTCAAGAGCCGGTCGGTGCGGTCCTCCTCCGTGAAGATCTTCTGCTCCACCCCAGGCTCGAGCCCGCGCTCGGCCGGCATGATCCACATCTGGATGAACCGCATCGGCTCGGTCTCGCTCGCGTTCTGCTCCGAGTGCCACGCCCCGCGACCGAGCGTCATCCGCTGCACGGATCCGGCAGGCAATGGTCCGGGTGGCCCGGCGACGTCGTCTTCGTGACGGAACATGCCCTCGACCACGTAGGTGAGGCCCTCGATGTCCTTGTGCGGATGCATCGGCCAGATCGCACCGGGCACCAGCCGGTCGTCGTTGAAGACGCGGAGGGTGCCGAACTGCATGTACTCGGGGTCGTGGTAGGTGTCGAACGAGAAGTGCCAGCGCGCACGGAACCAGCCGCCGTCGACATCGGAGATCTCGGCGTCACGCCGGATCTTCATGGTCATCGTGATGCGGGCTCTCGCCTGCGCGTCACAGCTGGATGACCGGGCAGGTGAGCGTTCGCGTGATGCCGTCCAGCTCCTGCATCGGCATCACGGTTCCCTTGGCCAGCCCGTCGAGGTCGTCGGCCTCCGCTCGCGCGACCACGTCGTAGGGGCCGGTGACCGGGTCGACGGCGACGATGCCGTCGATGCCACGGACCTGCTGCGTCACCTGCGCCGCTTTCCCGACCTCCGTCTGGATGAGGATGTATGCGCTGACCATCAGATCCCCCTCATTTCCGGTCGTCGTCCTCGTTCGCGTCGTCCTTGTTCGCGAGAAACTCCTTCGCCTTGTCGATGAGCTCGCCGGCTGACTCCTTCGCCTTCTCCACGGCAGGACCCGCTTTCTCGGCGACGGTGCCCGCGACTTCCTTCGCCTTCTCGACCACGGGGCCGGCTTTCTCGGCGACGGTACCCGCCATCTCCTTGGCCTTCTCCACGACCGGCTCCGCCTTCTCGGCGACTGCGCCCGCGACTTCTTTGGCCTTGTCGACGAACGCGGAAACCGGCTCGTCGCTGGAACCCTGGTTCGTCGTGTCCTTCTTCTCCGTCATGCCTCGTACCTCCCGGTGGGGCCGGCGAACGTGCATCGTGTCACGGTCGAGCACCCCGCCGCAAAGCGCGCAGGTCAGGGCGTGTCACAGCCGGCCGGGTTCGGGAGCGACCCGATCGCCCGCCGGAAGCTGCTCCTGCAGAGGCGTATCCAGCTCGGGGGTCCGGAGCGCGACCATCGCCGCGAGGCCGCCGAGGACGGCGAGGACCGCGGAGCTGATGAAGAGCGTCGTGGAGCCGAGCCGTCCGTAGACCACGCCGCCCAGCCCCGCTCCGATGATCGGACCGATCCCGAAGCCGACCATGGCGCCGATCGAGTTGCCCGTCGAGTAGAGCGATGAGGGCAGCAGCTTGCCGACGACGAGGATCGAGGTCGTGAACAAGAGCGAGAAGCCGGCTCCCTCGAAGACGGCGAGCAGCGACACGATCGTGCGGCTCTCGACGAGCCCCCACAGCAGGAACCCGATCGCGTACACCAAGCATCCGAGGGCGTACACCTTCCGGAGACCCAGCCGCCGATGCAGGCGCGAGGAGAGCCGCATGACCCCGACCTCCGTCAATCCACCCAACGCGGTGCCCACGCCGATCAGCAGTGGCTCCTCGATCTTCAGGCCGACGAAGTTCCAGGCACCGTTGAAGCCGGTCCAGACGAGCAGCGTTGCGACCAGGAAGCCCCACATCCGTGGCGCCGTGCGGAAGACCGCGCCGACCGCGCCCAACCGGCCATGCTGCACTCGCTCCTTCGGACGGTCCGGACGCACGGCGATCGTGGTCCACACGAGTATGATCGCGCCCGCGGCCGCGTACAGCGGAAGGGCGAGCGGCACACCGAAGAGGTCGAGCAACCACCCGAACGCGAGGCACCCCGCCGCGTACGAGAGGCTCTCCCATCCACGGATGCGGCCGTAGTCCGCCATCCGCTCTTCGCCGAGCTGCACGAGCGCCAGCGCGTCGATGTTCGGGCCCGACGCCGCCATCGCCAGCGCGATCCCGACGGCGCCGAACGCGACACCGACGAGGGAGTCGAGCACCGACGCGACGATCGCGAACACGACCATCCCCACGAGCCCGAGCTGTAGCGCTCGCTTGCGCCCGATCCGTGTGTCGGCGACATGTCCCCAAACCGGCATCGCCACGATCCTCACGGCCGCCATCGCTCCGAGAAGGAATCCGATCTGACTGGGGTCGAAGCCACGACCGGCGAAGTAGATGGAGAGGAAAGGGAAGAACGACGCGACGATCAAGCCGAACGTGAGGAACAGACCGAGGACCGCCGCCGCGGGCGAGATGTCCGCGGCCACCGGTTTCTTCATGCGGCGGAGTGTAGCGACGGCCCCGACGTCACCGACCTACGATGGCCAGGTGCCTCGGATCGTTCTGCTCGAAGGCGACATCACGGAGCAGCACGTCGACGCCGTCGTGAACGCGGCGAACTCGACGCTCCTCGGCGGCGGCGGCGTGGACGGCGCGATCCACCGTCGCGGCGGTCCTGCGATCCTCGAAGAGTGTCGGCGGATCCGTTCGTCCGACTGGCCGGACGGTCTCCCGACCGGACGAGCGGTGGCGACCACGGGAGGCGCACTGCCCGCCCGCTGGGTGATCCACACCGTCGGCCCCGTGTACGCGAGCGAGGAGGATCCCTCGTCACTGCTCGCCAGCTGCCATACCGAGTCGCTTCGCATGGCTGAGGAGCTGGGCGCCGAGACGGTCGCGTTCCCGGCGATCTCGACGGGCGCCTTCGGATACCCGCTGGACGAGGCGGCCCAGGTCGCGATCGGAGCGATCAGGTCGGCGGAGACGCCGGTGCGCGAGGTCCGCTTCGTGTTGTTCGGTCGAGACGCGTTCGTGGCGTTCGAACGAGCGCTGGGCGGATGAAGCGTTCGTACGACCGCTGTTAGCATCGGCGTGATGGCCGAGCTCAGCACCGTCGAGGGTCTGCACGAGTCGGGCGACGACGTTCAGCTCGTCGACTGCCGCGAGCAGTACGAGTGGGACGCGGGACGCATCCAGGGCGCCTTTCATATCCCGCTCAACGACGTCATGGCGGGGGTGGGCACCGACGTCCTGGATCTCGCGAAGCCCGTTGCCGTGATCTGTCGGAGCGGGAACCGGAGCGAGCTCGCCGCGACCATGCTGCAAGCGCGTGGGTACGACGCCACCAACGTGGAAGGCGGCATGGAGGCGTGGGCCGCGGCCGGCTACGAGTTCTCTACCCCCAACGGGTCTCCCGGCCGCGTGGCCTGATCGCCCGCACGCCAGCGACGATAGACGGGGTCGTCCTCGTCGTAGGTCGTCCCCACCGCCTCCTCGACCGACATCGCGAAGAACGCGAGCGGGTAGCGAGCCTCTTCGGCGAACCTGCGAGTTGCGGGAAGGTCCGGCGAGACCTGTTCCATCCAGCCGTTGACGAGGAACTCTCCGCCGATCCCCTCCGGGTTGTCCATGGGCGAGTGCAACGCAGACCGGGCGTCTTGCGCCACCTCGCGAACCTTCGGGCTGCGTGCCCGGAAGCGGACGAGGAGGAGGCCCGTCGCGATCCAGGGCTCGACGGGATGGACCCGAGGCGAGCCGTCGAGTCGGAGCGTGGCCTGGAAGCACACCGTCCCGTCCAACCGCTCGCGTCCGAACCGAGCGAGCTCTGGTTCGGCGATCTCGAACTCGGCCCAGGTGGCCATCGCCGCCTACCCTAGCCACGATGGCGGATCTCGACGCCGCACGACACGAGCTGCAGCAGGCGCTTGGCGCCGACGCGGTGCTGTCCGATCCACTTGCCCTTCGGCTCTACGCCCGCGACGCGTCTATGGTCGAGGGGTCCGCCGGGCTCGTGGTCTTCCCCCGCTCCACCGACGACGTGGCGGCGTGTGTCCGGGCCGCCGCCGCCCACGACCTGAACCTCGTGCCCCGTGGAAGTGGCACAGGACTCGCGGGAGCCTCCACGCCCATCGGTGACGCTCTCGTCGTCGTGACGTCGAAGATGACCCGCATCCTGGGGATCCGTCCGGAGGACCGCCTCGCCTGGGTGGAAC
>JBKKAE010000180.1:0-4355 GCA_046714835.1 Actinomycetota bacterium
TCGCTCGCGTTCGCGATCGGGATGGCGGCGGTGCCGCGGGGCCGTCGGAACGAGCGTCCCGCACCGGCGCCGCTCGACCCCGGCGCGCGAACCATGGTGATCCTTCCCACCTACGACGAGGCGAAGACGATCCGCGACGTCGTGACCGGCGTGCTGGCGCTGCCGGGGGTCGAGGCCCTCGTCGTCGACGACTCATCGCCGGACGGCACGGCGGGCATCGTGCGGGAACTCATGGCGGGGGAGCCGCGACTCCGCCTCCTGGAGCGTTCGGCCAGGTCCGGGCTCGCGAGCGCCTACCTCGAAGGGTTCGACCAGGCGCTCGACGAGGGCTACGACCTGATCGTCGAGATGGATTCCGACCTCTCGCACGATCCCGGCGAGCTCGCCTCGCTGCTCAACGCGGCCCGCGATCGCTTCCATCTGGTGGTCGGCAGTCGTTACGTGCCCGGCGGCGCCGTGACGAACTGGAGCCGCGCCCGGCTCGCTCTGTCGAGGATGGGCAACATCTATGCCTCCGTGATGCTGGGCCTCCCCCTTCATGACGCCACGAGCGGTTACCGCGTCTACCGCCGCGCCCTGCTCCAAGATCTCGTCGCGGACCCGTTCCACGCCGACGGCTACGGCTTCCAGGTGGAGCTGGTCATGCGCTCGTGGCTCCGCGGCTGGACGGTCGGCGAGGTGCCGATCACGTTCAGGGAACGGGAGCACGGCCATTCGAAGCTCTCTCGTGGGATCGTGTTCGAGGCGCTCTGGCTCGTGACCCGCTGGGGTGTGGCGCTCAGGGTCCTCGGGCGGCCACATCGGGGCTTCCGCGCCTAGCGACCCCTCCTTGCCCCTGCGACTGCGAGCGAGTCGTGCCACCTCCGGTGCGACGTGGCACCATCTCGCAGGTGACCAGCAGTCCCGCCGCGACGAACGCAGCACCTGCGCGACCTCGCGCGGCTGCGCCGCGTCCGCGATCGGATCGACCGCGACTACGCGCAGCCGCTGGACGTCGAGGCCCTCGCCCGGGGTGCGCACATGTCGGCCGGGCACCATCGCCGAGATGACGGCCAAGGGCACCTACGCCAGTCTCCTGCTGGCCACTCCCGATCTGGATGCCACATCCGAGCAGGTGCAGGCCTCCGAGGCGGAGATCGTTCAGGAGCCGACCGACCAGCCGTACGGCGTTCGCGACTGCGCTCTCCGCGATCCAGCGGGCAACATGATCTGCATCCATGAGCAGTCCTGATCTGCACGGAGGAGGTACTTCGAGATGGCTGAGAAGAAACCCGCAAAGAAAACCACGCAGAGGCCCGCGAAGCGCACCACCGCGAGCACGTCCGAGACATTCACCGCCGACGAACGGGCTGCGATGAAGGCTCGGGCCCAGGAGCTGAAGGCGGAAGCGCGCGCCAACAAGAACAAGACCGACGGGGAACGCGACCTGCTCGCGGCGATCGCCGCGATGAAGGGACGGGATCGCGCGATGGCAAAGCGGGTTCATGCGATCGTCACCGCTGCCGCGCCAGACCTCTGGCCGAAGACCTGGTACGGGATGCCGGCGTACGCCAAGGACGGCAAGGTCGTGTGCTTCTTCCAGGACGCGGAGAAGTTCAAAGCGAGGTACGCGACGTTCGGCTTCAACGACGAGGCGAACCTCGACGAAGGCGCCATGTGGCCAACGGCCTTCGCGCTGACGGAGGTGACCGCCGCCGAAGAGGCGAAGATCCGCGCACTCGTGAAGAGGGCGGTGAGCTGAGCCCAGCTGACGCTGTTTCGACTCGTCTCCAGTCTTCCCCGATAACGTACATTATGTCACCTTCCGCGGGAGCGTGCTCACCGTCCCTCCTCTCCCCTCCGATCCATGCTCGGGTCTTGGGCGTTCTTGCTTCGGGCCAACGCGGATGCGAAGCTCGCTTTCGGCCGTGGAGAGAGGACGTTCGGCAGAAGGCTTCCTTCTTTCGACCGATGTTCCCTCCCCCGGGCCCCCCGTAGGGTGTGGGTCAACCGGCCGATGGATGTGACCGACACGGATGACCGACCGCCCGTGTGAGGCGGGACCCAGGAGGGGACATGAGGAGAACGAAGCACGGGTCCGGCGCCCGACGGGGACTGGTTCTCGGGTCGATCATCGTGGCGATGCTGGCAGTGGGACAAGTCGGCATGGTGTTCGCCGGTGCCGCGCCATCGGTCGAGTCCTCCGACCCCTCGTCGGTGGGCGCGCAGTCGGTCATCCCCGTTGCCCCATCCTCGAGCGAGGGCGACGCATCGGCCATCGAGATCACCGACCAGCTCCCCGTGGAGATCAACGACCAACTCCCCCCGGAGGTCACCGACCGACTCCCCGAAGAGGTCACGTCCGTCGGTCCCGAAGCCGGCTGCGAGGAGGACGTCGATCTGGTGACGTGCGTTTCGGATGAGACCGATGCGGACGCGAGCATCCCGGTCCACGTCACCGAGGCGGTGGAAGAGCCGACCCCGCCCGATCTCCGGGTCTCGAAGATGTCCGACGCGGACGGGATCCTCCACGACGGAGACGACCTCCGGTACACGATCACCGTGACCAACGTGGGCGACGAAATAGCGACGGGAGTGGAACTCGTCGACGTCCTCCCGCCGGGCGGACAGGGCGTCGCCTTCCCGCCGTTCCCGACACTCGCCGGCAAGGCATGCACCGTCACGAGCTCCGTGCTCCCCGGCGGCGTGCCTCACGCGGAGGTCCGCTGTGGCCCCGTCTCCCTCGATCCGGGTGGGTCGTCAACCGTCACGGTGCGGGTCATCGTCGACGGCAACTTCTGCGGCCCGATCACCAACGTCGTGGACGTCGAAGGCTCGAACGAGCCCGGGGCGAACGTCGGGGACGACAACCACGCCGAAACCACGGATGAGGTCGCGTGCGTGCCGAGGATCCGGTTGTCGAAGGCTGGACCTTCGTTCGCGCACGTGGGCGACACGATCACCTACGCGTTCACCACGAGGAACAACGGGAGCGTCGATCTCACGAACATCGACCTCTCCGATCCGAAGTGCGACTCCTCCCCCACTCTCGTCGACGACGGGAACGGCAACGCGACCCTGGCGGTCGGCGAGCGATGGACGTTCGAGTGCGACCACACGGTCACGTCCTCCGACGGCAACGTCATCCACAACGTGGGGACGGTCACCGGTGATCACGAGGGTGGCACCGTCACGGACACGGACACCCATGACGTCGACGTGATCCACCCGGGCATCGATCTCGAGAAGTCCGCGACCCCGACCTCCGGTCCGACCGGGACCCTCATCGTCTACACGTACGTCGTCACCAACACGGGAGACACCCCCCTGTCCGACGTGTCCGTGACCGACGACAAGCTGGGGAACGTGGGTGTGATCGCGACGCTCGCGGCGGGAGCGACGCACGAGCTCACCTCCCAGATCACGCTGGGCTCCTCCCCCATCACCAACGTCGCCACGGCCACGGGCGAGGACCGTCTCGGGAGGTCCGTCGATGACACGGACTCTGCCTCTGTCACCGTCGTGGCCGGCACAGGCGGTGGGACCGGCGGCGGTGGGACCGGTGGCGGGAGCCCGTTCACCGGATCGGAGACGGACACGCTCGCGGCGTGGATCGTGATCCTCGCCGCCATGGGGTCCGCGCTCCTCCTGATCTCGCGAAGACGATCGCAAGCGGGCGCATAGCGAACTCCCAACGTACGACCTGAGCACGGAGCGGTCCCCCAAGGGGGCCTCCTCCTCTTCTTCCACGACCAGCAGGTTTCTGCCGTGTGCGATCGGGGAAAGGTTGATCCACAATCGGACTCCTCCGAACGGACTACACAAGTCGATCCGGATGGAGTCGGGCCATCCGCCCGATGGCCTCCCCCGGGTGAGGGGGATACCGTCGGGCGGAGGACCTCGTTCTACGCCGTAGGACGTGGGCCCCGTTCACAGTCGATCGACACACCGGATCAGTTGGGGAGGTAGATATGGGAACCAGAACCGACATGGGACGGGGCCGGCGCGGCAAGCGAGGGCTCGCGTCTTTCGTATCGTTCCTGCTCCTGTTCGCGTTCGCGCTCGGGAGCAGTTCTTTGGTAGCGCTGGCGGAGAACGGCGGCGCGAAGGGGAACAAGAAGGCCTTCTCGAGTGATGAGACGCTGCCGGCGGCGGATGCCCCGGCGGCGGAAGCTCCTATAGAGGAAGCTCCCGTCGAGGAGGCCCCGGCTGAGGAAGCTCCCGCCGGGGAGGCCCCGGCTGAGGAAGCTCCTGTCGCAGACGACGGCACGGACGCTGGAGCCTCCAACGAGGGCGCCACGGCCACGAGTCGAGCCGCACCCAAGGCCAGTCAGCTCCAGACCGCGAGCGCAGGCCGCGGCGCCGGGATCCTGAGC
>JBKKAE010000181.1:0-2857 GCA_046714835.1 Actinomycetota bacterium
GCGAACAGGCCGAGGGGAAGGACGAAGAGCTCCACCGGCACGCGCGCGAGCAGCGGACGGTCCTCCCGGGACGCCGCCCTCCGTTCTTCGAGCACCGTTCGAGACACGTACGGGACGGAGAGCCCCAGGAGGATCACGCCTCCGACGACGGCGGCCACGAGCCCGAGGAGCTGCCCCGTGGTGTTCAGCCGGATAGGAAACACCACTCCGGGGAGATCGGGTCCGTTCGCGGTGCTCGCGAGCGCGGCGAGACCCATGCCGAGGAGCAACCCGAGCGGGAATGCGACGATCGCGACGAACACGGCCTGGATCGCCTGCGCGGCGAGGAGCACCTCCCGGCGGAAACCCCGGCTGTGCAGCACCGCGAGCTCGAACGCCTGTCTGGTGAGTGCGAGCGCACCGACGCCGGCGAGCACGGCCAGGGTGACGGCGCCGATCTGGAAGACCACGAGGAGGATCGGCACGGCGAGGTCCGCGATGCGCTGCCGGACGATGTCGAGAAGCGTGCCCAGTCCCGAGATCAGATCGGCCGTGCTCAGCCCCGGCTCCGTCTGCAGGCTCGTGAAGATCTGGTGCAGCTGGTCCGGAACCCCCGAGGCTTGCTCGAACGGCACGCCCGTGAGCGCGAGGTACGCGTCCCATGCGTACTGGGTCGTGAGCTCCAGCTCACGCGTGACACGAACCATCGTGTCGAGCCCCACGACGGCGGGTTGGGGCTGCGTCGAGTCCGGATCGGGGAACGGATTCTGCGAGCCGAACCAGAAGGGATCGTCTCGCTCGGCGGTGAGGTAGGTACCGGCGACGACGAGCGCCTGCCGCTTGCCGGAGGGACCGATGACGTCGAGACGGTCGCCCGGGCGCACGCGCAGGAGCCGGGCCATCGCGGCGTGGAGGACGATCCCGTCGTCGCCGGGGGGATCGCCCCGGATCTCGAGGTGTTCCTCGATGCCCTCGCGCGCGAGGATGGGCACGGACGGCCCGGCGGGCGTGCCGAGGCGTACCGTGCCCAAGCCCTGCCGGACGATCCGATCCAGGGGAAGCGACTGGGTCCGGTCGGTGATGACCTCGTCCGCCGCCGCCCAGTCGAAGCTCTGGTCGCCGAAGACCTGTAGGCGGGCGTTCCGCACGGTGGGGGGAGCGCCGGCGAGCTCCGAGGACAGGATCGCCTCGCGAGCGGCGTCCGCGTAGATCGGACCGGCGACGAGGACTCCCACCGAGAAGGCCAACGTGACCACGACGGCCAGGCCCAGCAGCCGCTGAGCGACGAAGCGCTTCAACAGGAATCGAAGGGTCGCCATACGCACCTCGGGGCCCGGCGAGGGCCCCGTCGACCGATGATACGGACCTGCGCTTCCTTGCCGATGGTCGGGAGTGTCGGAACCTTGCCCCCGGGTGGGTGCTTGCTAGGCTGCGAGTGACCGCCGGACCCGTCGAGGAACGCCACAGGAGATCCGCGAAGAACCTCGAGGAGACGCAGATGGATAGGCCCGAGATCATCCTGGCGCCCGGCCCCACCCCCATCCCGCCCGAGGTGCTCCTCGCGCAAGGCAGCCCGCTCGTCTACCATCGGGGGCCCGGTTTCGGACGGCTGATGCGTGACGTGACGGCCCGACTGAAGGAGCTGTACCGAACCGAGGGAGCCGACGTCCTGCTGATGACGTCGTCCGGCACCGGCGGGCTCGAGTCCGCCGTTCAGAACATCTTCTCTCCCGGCGACGAGGTTCTCATCCCGCTCGCGGGTTTCTTCTCCGAGCGGTGGCGCTCCCTCGCGACCGCCATGGGCCTCGTGGTTCGAACGGTGGACCACGAGTGGGGAGAGAAGGTTGACACGTCGCGGGTCGCGGACGCGCTCGCGGAGCATCCCGTGAAGGCAGTGCTGCTCACCCACTCGGAGACCTCGACGGGCGTGATCCAGCCGGTGCAGGAGCTCGCTCGCGTCGCGAACGACGCCGGCGCCATGGTGGTCGCGGACGTCGTGAGCAGCCTGGGCGCCGTTCCGTTCGCGTTCGACGATTGGGGGGTCGACGTCGCGGTTGGCGGCTCGCAGAAGGCCCTTTCGGCGAGCCCGGGCATCGCGTTCGTTGCGATCAGCCAACGAGCGTGGGAGGCCCACGCCGCCGCCACGATGCCGCGGTTCTACTTCGACTGGTCGATCTACCGCCGCTTCGCCGAGCTGCCCGACCCGGAGAACCCGTGGACGCCGGCGATCAGCGTGATGCAGGGACTCCAGGTGGCACTCGAGCTGTACTTCCAGGACGGGGTGGACGCGGCGCATCGCCGCCACGAGCTCCTGTCGCGCGCGGTCAAGGAAGGCGTGAAGGCGCTCGGCCTCGACCTGTTCGGCGAAGGCTTGGAAGACAACTGGACCGTCACCGCGATCCGCGCCCCGGAGGGGATCGACGCCGACACGATCAGCGACCGCATCCGATCGGATTTCGGCTGTGTGCTCGCGCCCGGCCAGGGACCCCTGAAGGGGAAGGTCTTCCGGATCGGGCACTTCGGGTACTTCAGCGAGCTCGACATCATCCGCGGCCTCGCCGCTCTGGAGATGACCCTCGAACGGCTCGGCCATCCCGTGAAGCGGGGAGCGGCCGTGGCGTCGGCCGAGGGCGTTTTCCAGGACGCGGCCACGTAGGTGCGGGTCCTCGTCACCGAGAAGCTCTCGGAGGCCGGTCTCGAGCTGTTGCGCGAGCGGTTCCAGGTCGACGTGCGCGAGGTTCTCGCGCCCGGCGACCTCGCCGCGGAGATCGCTCCGTACGACGCGCTCGTGATCCGGAGCGCGACGCAGGTGACCGGTGCTGTCCTCGACGCGGCGCCGCGGCTCAAGGTCGTCGCCCGGGCCGGCCTCGGCGTGGGC
>JBKKAE010000182.1:0-3616 GCA_046714835.1 Actinomycetota bacterium
GGCCTCGGGGTCGGAAGGCCCCGAGGCCGCTGCGAAGACACGGAGACGTGTCTCGTCCTACGCCGTCTTGAAGAACCCGACGGTGATGGTTTGGTTCCCGCTGACCTCGAGAGCGAGGACCTCCACCTCGTACACGGTGTTGGGCTGGAGGAACTCACTCGGCACCGAGAGACGATCGACGGTCGGTAGCACATGCACGTCGTACGTCGGGCGCGAGAACCCGTTCGGATCGTCGGTAACCTCCTTGGTGACGATCACCTCGTACCCGGTGATGCTCACGGGGCCGCCGTCGACGGTCCGGGTCACCCGATCCCAATCGATCGCAAGGCCGTCAAGGGGCACGGGGTTCGCCCGAGTTCCCTTGGGATCTGCCGCCAACTGGGGTGCGGTGATGACGGGGGGCGCGGGCACGTCGTGCGTGAAGGTGGCCGTCCCGACCAGGATCGTCCCGTCGAACGACTCGCCTCGGACCGTGTACCCGCCCTCAGGGAACCCGGCCCGCAAGTCGGCGAAGGAGAACTCTGACGCAGGAGGCTCCCTCGACTCGAAGAAGATCCCGGCCATCGTCAGGTCGAGCAGTTGTCCGCGCGGCCCGACGTGCAGCACCAGCCGCCCGCTGGGATCGAACACGCAGAGGCTCTTCCATCCATGGTCGTCGAACGCGCCGTGCACGCCGATGTCGTCGTCGGTCGAGTTGTACTCGATGATCAGCTTGGCGGTCGCGATCCTGGTGGTCCGCCCGGTCGTCGGGACGTCGCATCCGCCCGCTGGGTTCGTCGCGGCGTTCGCGCGTGCTGGCGCTTGACCGTTCGCCCCGGCGAAGACAACTCCTGTCACCGCGAGCGCTATCGCGATCGCTCCTGCCAGGATCACTCGTCCTTGTTTCATGAAGGCCTCCTTTTCCTCGTCTGGCCCTGTTGCCCGACCCTGCCAGGGAGGCCGTGATAGGGAGATGAGCCCCGGATGAGAGCGGGGTGAGACGTAGCGGACGCATCCTGTGGATGGTCGGATCCATCACCCGCGTATCCTCCCCACGTGGCAAGTCTCTGCGTGGTCGTCGCGGGGCCTCATCTTCGGGCGACCGAGGTCGCGGTCGGGATCACCGCCGGCGTGTTCTTCACCTTCTTGATCTCCCGGCACAGACGGGAGATGACTCCTCCACCGGCCGCCTGAACTCCGGGAGAGCACGTTGGCGAAGTTGATCTACTCGGCGATCATGTCGCTCGACGGCTACATCGCGGACGAGAATGGCAACTTCGATTGGGCCGAGCCGGACGAGGAAGTGCATGCCTTCGTCAACGACCTCGAGCGGCCGATCGGCACGTACCTCTACGGACGTCGGATGTACAACGTGATGGTCGCGTGGGAAACGATCACCGACGAGGAGCATCTCATCAAGGACTACGCGGACATCTGGCGGGCTGCCGACAAGGTCGTGTACTCCCGGAGCATGGAGAAGGTCTCCAGCGCGAGGACGCGCCTCGAACGAGACTTCGACCCCGACGCGGCCCGGGAGATGAAGGCCGCGGCGGAACGTGACATCAGCGTGGGCGGTCCCGAACTCGCGGCGCAGGCGATCAGGGCCGGGCTGGTGGACGAGATCCACCTGTACGTCGCGCCGATCGTGGTGGGTGGCGGCACACGGGCGCTCCCGGACGACGTCCGCGTGAAGCTCGAGCTCCTGGCCGAACGTCGATTCGGCAACGGCGTCGTGTACCTCCGGTACGGCACCAAGAACTAGCAGCGATCACGCGAGTGGATGTGGGCCTCCCCCCGATATGCCACCATGACCCTTCCGAGAAGGAGGGTCCATGGCGGCGATGGCCGGCACCACCTCGATGTATGCGGGCTTCTGGCGGCGAGTCGCTGCGGCGCTCATCGACGGTTTGCTCTTGAGCGTGGTCACGGTGCCGCTGACCCTGGCGTTCGGCGACGGAGATACCTACGCGGACGCTGCTCGATCCTCAGCGGCCTCCTCGATCTCGATCGTGGTCAATTGGCTGTATTCCGCACTCATGGAGAGTTCTGCCAAGCAGGCGACCGTCGGGAAGATGGCGCTGGGCATCATCGTGACGGATCTGGAAGGGCGCCGGATCGGCTTCGGCAAGGCGACCGGCCGTTACTTCGCGAAGATCCTCTCGGCCCTGATCCTCGGGATCGGGTTCCTCATGGTCGCATTCACGCAACGGAAGCAGGGACTTCACGACATCCTCGCCGGGACCCTGGTGATCAGCGGGCAGGCTCCGTCCGTTCCCGCCACCTCCATCCCGACACCTCCTCCGCCACCCCCGATGCCCAGCTGACCTCCCCTTCTGCGGCGACGGACCCGGAAAACCCTCGTTACACGGTGATGACGACCTTTCCTTGCACCTGTCCCGATTCCAGGTAGCGGATCGCGTCCGGAACCTCGCTCAAAGGGAAGGTCCGGTTGATGACCGGCGTGACCTTCCCGGCTTCGATGAGCTCCCTCAGGACGACCAGGCGGTCACCAGGATCCTTGGAACCGCGGAAAGGATGCAGCTGGCTCACGAACGGGGCGATCACCATCAGCCTGAAGAATCGGCCCAGGCTCCCGAACCAACGATGGCCCGAGCCTCCGTACTGATCGTGCCCGATCAGTACGGACGTCCCCTCCGGGGTGAGCGCGCGCTTGAGGTCCGACCACGGATGGGTGCCCGCGATGTCGAGGACGAGGTCGTAGCGCTCGCCACTCCGAGTGAAGTCCTCCTGCGTGTAGTCGAGGACCCGGTCCGCGCCGATCGACCGGAGCATGTCGAGCTTCGCGGCGCCGTCCACGGCGGTCACGTCCGCGCCCCACGCCTTCGCGAGCTGCACCGCGGTGGTCCCCACGCCTCCACCCGCGCCGTTGATCAAGACCTTCTGTCCCGGCTGGACCCGTCCCTCATCGCAGATGCCCTGGACCGCGATCTGACCGGAGGTGAGGATGGCCGCGGCTTGTTCGAACGTGAGGTTGGCCGGCTTCAGCTCGAGCTTCGTGGCGGGAACGGCCGCGTACTCGGCGAACGTGCCGCCGTTGCCCCAGAGATTGGCACCCACGGTCTGACCGAAGACCTCATCGCCCGGCTGGAATCGCGTCACGTTCCTGCCCACCGACTCGACGAGACCCGCCAGATCGGTTCCGGGGACCTGGTTCTTCGGTCTGCGCAATCCGGATCCCATGATGCGGAGCACGTAGGGGACCCCTCGCAGCGCGAGCCACACATCCGGATGGACGGACGTCGCGCGAACCCGGACCAGCACATCGTCATCCCCGACGGTCGGCCTGTCGATGTCCCGAAGCTCGAGGACGTCGGGCGAGCCGTAGCGCTCCTGGACGATCGCCTTCATCGCGTCCGCACGAACCTATGCAACGGAGACCGCCACTTTCTCCCAGACCGAAACATGCTTGTCGCTCTCGCTCGTGAACGGCTCTCGGTTCCATCCGCCCCAGCGCTCGTGCAACCTCATCCCGGCGAGTCGCGCCATCAGATCGAGCTCTGCGGGCCAGACGTAGCGGAACGGCATCGTGAACCGCTCGAGATCCCCGTCGACAAGAGAGAGGTGATGGGAGATGAGCCCCTGGTTCGCGACGTCGAATTCGTCGATCCCCCAGTAG
>JBKKAE010000183.1:0-3227 GCA_046714835.1 Actinomycetota bacterium
CGGACCCCGGCGAGGTCGCGGAGACGATCCGGGAGGCGTTCCACATCGCCAGCACCGGCCGTCCCGGCCCCGTCCTCGTCGACCTGCCGAAGGACGTTCTCGTGAACGAGACCACGTGGCGCTGGCCGGACCGCGTCGATCTCCCCGGCTACAAGCCGACGACGAGGGGGAACATGCGGCAGGTCGTCGAGGCCACCAAGCTGATCATGGAGGCGAAGCGGCCGGTCCTGTACGTCGGCGGCGGTGTCATCAAGGCGAACGCCACCGAAGAGCTGTTCGAGCTCGCGACGACAGGGCACCTCCCCGTCGTGACGACGCTCATGGCCCGCGGCGCCTTCCCCGACACCCACGAACTCTGCCTCGGCATGCCGGGCATGCACGGCGTCTACACGGCAGTGACCGCGATGCAGAAGGCCGATCTGCTGGTCGCGGTCGGCGCCCGGTTCGACGACCGCGTGACCGGCAAGCTCTCGACGTTCGCGCCCGACGCGAAGATCGTGCACATCGACATCGACCCCGCGGAGATCGGGAAGAACCGCGTCGCCGAGGTCCCCATCGTCGGCGATTGCAAGGACGTGACCGCGAAGCTGGTCGCGGAGCTCACCCGCCGCCAGGACGAGTCGGGCATCCCGGATCGGAGCCCGTGGCTCGCGCAGCTCGCCGAGTGGCAAGCCGAGCATCCGCTCCGTTACGAGCAGCAGGACGACGGCCCGTTGAAACCGCAGTACGCGATCGAACGCCTGCGTGCGCACTCGGACGGCGAGACGATCGTCGTGGCCGGCGTGGGGCAGCACCAGATGTGGGCGTCGCAGTTCTGGTCCTTCGAGAAGCCCAGGACCTGGATCAACTCCGGCGGCCTCGGCACGATGGGGTTCGCAGTGCCTGCGGCGCTCGGTGCGGCGGCGGGACAGCCCGACCGGCGCGTGATCGCGATCGACGGCGACGGCTGCTTCCAGATGACGTGCCAGGAGCTCGCCACTTCGACCACGGAGAAGATCCCGTTCATCACGGCGATCATCAACAACGCGAACCTCGGCATGGTGCGGCAGTGGCAGGAGCTCTTCTACGAGGAGCGGTACTCGCAGGTGCACCTCGGCTACGACGTCCCCGACTACGTGAAGCTGGCCGAGGCCTACGGCGCCGTCGGCCTCCGAGCCGAGCGGCCCGAGGACGTCGACACGGTGATCGAGAAGGCGCTGTCCGTGGACGACCGCAGCGTGGTGATCGACTTCCGGTGCGACGACATGGAGATGTGCTTCCCGATGGTGCCGGCCGGCGCGTCGAACGACGACATCATCACCGGCCCGGAGGGTCTCCGGCCCCAGGCCGACCCGGCGGAGGCACCGATCGCATGAGCCTGCATACGCTCTCGGTCCTGGTCGAGGACAAGCCCGGCGTCCTGACACGCGTGGCCGGACTGTTCTCCGCGCGTGGGTTCAACATCGACTCCCTCGCGGTCGGTCCGACCGAGACCGAGGGGCTCTCGCGGATGACCGTCGTCGTGAACGTCGAGTCCAAGTCGCTCGAGCAGGTCACGAAGCAGCTGAACAAGCTGATCAACGTGATCAAGATCCTGGAGCACGAGCCGGGGACGGCCGTCGAGCGGGAGCTGATGCTCGCGAAGGTGCGCGCGAAGGGCGACGCCAGGGCGCGGATCATGGAGATCGCGGAGGTCTTCCGGGTGAGCATCGTGGACGTGACGAAGACGACGCTCACGGTCGAGGCATCCGGCAAGCCGGAGAAGCTCGAAGCGCTCCGCGAGCTCCTGTCCGAGTACGGGATCGTGGAGCTGTCGCGGACGGGTCGGATCGCACTCGCCCGGGGCGACCGCGGGATCAGGGAGAAGGGTGGGCTCCGGGTCGCGAAGGCAGCGGGGGCCGAGGACGCGTCGGACTGGGACGGCGGGGGCGTGTAGACGGGCCTCCAGGTCTCCAACGGAAGAAGACTTCGAACATCGCGAAAGGGACGCAGATGGCGACGATCTACCACGAGCAGGACACGGACGTATCCGCGCTGGCGGGCCAGAAGATCGCGGTCCTCGGGTTCGGGTCGCAGGGCCACGCGCACGCGCGGAACCTGAAGGACTCGGGGCACGACGTGCGTGTGGGCCTGCGCCCCAGCTCGTCGAGTCGCACGAAGGCCGAGGAGGCCGGGCTCCGGGTTCTCGACATCGGCGACGCCGTGGCGGAGGCGGACGTGGTGATGGTGCTGCTCCCCGACACCTCCCACGCGAAGGTCTACGCGGAGGAGATCGCGCCTCACCTGCACCCCGGCGACATGCTGATGTTCGCCCACGGCTTCTCGATCCACTTCGGAACCGTGAAGCCCCCGGCCGAGGTCGACGTGACGATGATCGCGCCCAAGGGTCCCGGGCACCTGGTACGCCGCACCTACGAGGAGGGCAACGGGACGCCGGCGCTGGTCGCCGTGCAGCAGGACGCGACCGGCAAGGCGCTGCAGCGGGCGCTCGCGTACGGGGCCGGCATCGGCGCGGCTCGCGCAGGCATCATCGAGACCAGCTTCAAGGAGGAGACCGAGACCGATCTCTTCGGCGAGCAGATGGTGCTCTGCGGCGGGATCTCCGAGCTGATCCGCTCGGGGTTCGACACACTCGTCGAGGCCGGCTACCAGCCTGAGATCGCGTACTTCGAGTGCCTGCACGAGATGAAGCTGATCGTCGACCTGATCTACGAGGGCGGACTCTCGTGGATGCGGTACTCGATCTCGGACACCGCGGAGTGGGGCGACTACACGAGCGGTCCGCGAGTCGTGGACGAGCGGACGCGCGAGACGATGCACCGCGCGCTCGCCGAGATCCAGGACGGGACGTTCGCGAAGCGCTGGATCGCGGAGGCGGACGGCGGTTTCGACGAGTTCCTGACGAAGCGGCGCGAGGCGCGCTCCTCCCAGCTCGAGGATGTGGGGCGTGAGCTCCGCAAGATGATGCCGTGGCTGCGCAGCGAAGAGAAAGTGCCTCCCTCGTGAGCGCCGCCAAGGACCCCGACGTAGTCCGGTTCTTCGACACCACCCTGCGCGACGGGGAGCAGGCTCCCGGCATCGCGCTCACCAAGGACGAGAAGGTCGAGATCGCCGAGCAGCTCGCCCGGCTGCGCGTCGACATCTTGGAGGCGGGGTTCGCGATCTCCTCGGACGGCGAGTTCGACGCTGTCCGCGAGATCGCGACCAGCGTCAAGGGTCCGGTGATCGCCTCACTCGCTCGCGTGGTC
>JBKKAE010000184.1:0-2772 GCA_046714835.1 Actinomycetota bacterium
CTATCGCCCCGCGCGGCGGGGTGGCGCTCGTGGGGGGGGCCGCCGGGGTGAGGGCGGCCGACCTCGAGGGCGAGTGGGAGCCCTACGGGATCGTGGCGGCCGAGGGCGCCGAGGTCGCGCGGGTCCCGCTTCCGCTCCTGGGGAGCGGGGCCGTCCGGTTCGTCGGCGAGCCGGTGGCCGCGGTGCTCGCGGAGTCGCCGGCCCTCCTCGAGGACGCGGTCGAGCTCGTGGTCGTCGACTACGAGGACCTGCCGCCGGTCGTGGACGTCGAGCGAGCGCTCGCGCGTGACGTCGCGGTGCACGAGGACGTCCCGGACAACGTGATGGTCAGGTGGGAGCGCGGCGGCGACGGCGTCGACGACGCCTTCGCCGGCGCGCACACCGTCGTCCGCCAGCGGTTCCACATCCCGCGCCTCGTGGCCGCCCCGATCGAGTCGCGCGGAGCGCTCGCCCGCCACGACGCCGACCACGACCTCCTCACGGTGTGGCTCTCATCGCAGGATCCCCACCGGCCGCTCGCCGACCTCACGGCGATGCTGCGTCGGCCCGTCGAGCGGACGCGGGTGATCGTCCCCGACGTGGGCGGCGCGTTCGGGAGCAAGGGGCCCCTGGCGCCGGAGGCGGCCGTCGCAGCGCTCCTCGCGATCCGGACCGGCCGGCCGGTGCGGTGGATCGAGCGCCGGGGCGAGAACTTCCTCGCCGCGTACCAGGGTCGGGGGCTCGACGCGGACGTCGAGGTCGCCGCCGCCGATGACGGCCGCGTCCTCGCCGTCCGCGCCCACCTCGTGGCCGACCTAGGCGCGTACCTCCAACCGACCTCGGCGGTCCCGGCGATCACGACGGGGATGCTGATGTGCGGCACCTACGCGATCCCGGCCGCCCGCGTCGAGCTGCTCGGCGTCGCGACGACCAAGGTGCCGGTCGGCCCGTACCGTGGCGCCGGCCGGCCCGAGGCCGCGCTCCTCCTCGAGCGGATGATGGATCTGCTCGCGGCGGAGCTCGACAACGATCCGGTCGAGCTCCGCCCCCGCAACCGGATCGCGCCCGACGCGTTCCCCTACCGAACGGCGCTCGGGTTCGTCTACGACTCCGGCGACTACGGCCGGGCGCTGCGGCTCGCGTGCGAGCGGATCGGGTACGGCGACCCTGAGACGGAGCCCACCGCCGAGGCAGTACCGCCGCTCCGCGGCGTCGGCGTGGCGATGTACGTCGAGCGTGCCGGCGGCTCAGGGGCCGCGGGTCTCGCGGAGTCCGCCGTGGCCTCGGTCGAGCCGGACGGTCGCGTGCTCCTGCGCTCCGGGGCGAACGCGCACGGCCAGGGCCACGAAACGACGTTCGCGCAGATCGTCGCCGACGCGATCGGCATCCATCCCGACGACGTCGAGGTGCGCCAGGGCGACAGCGCGGAGACCCCGGACGGCGTCGGCTCGTTCGCGAGCCGCTCGGTCACGATCGGCGGCTCGGCGGCGCTCGTCGCGGCGCAAGGCCTCCGCGACCGCGCGATCCGCGTGGGCGCGCTGCTGCTCGAGGCCGCTCCCGAGGACGTCGAGTGGGCGGAGGGACGCGCGCGCGTTCGCGGCTCGCCCGAGCGATCGGCCGGCCTCGCCGAGCTCGCCGCCTACGTGGCCGAGGACCCGGACCTGCCGGCGGACCTTGCCGGCGGTCTGGTCGAGCAGGCCACGTTCACGCTCCCCGGGCCGGTGTTCCCCTCGGGCGCGTACGCGGCCGAGGTCGAGATCGATCCCGAGACCGGCGTCGTGAACCCGCTCCTGGCCCACGGGCAGGTCCAGGGCGCGACCGTGCAGGGCGTCGGGCAGAGCCTCCTGGAGGAGGTCGTCCACGACGAGGCCGGCCAGCCCCTCGCGACGTCGTTCCTCCAGTACGCGATCCCCTCGGCGATGGAGGCCCCGCCGATCGACGCCGTGTCGATCGAGACGCCCTCGCCGTTCAACCCCCTCGGCGCGAAGGGGATCGGCGAGAGCGGCGCGATCGGGACTCCGGCCGCGATCGCGAACGCGGTCTGCCGGGCCCTGGCGCCGCTCGGGATCCGACACCTCGATCTGCCGTTCACGCCGGAGCGGGTCCGAAGAGCGATCCTCGGAGCGCGTAGGAGCTGAAGTCGATCAGCGCCGGCGCTGGACTACCGACGGGACGAAGAGCCCCCGCTCGGCTCGAACGTGAGCACGTCTCCCGGTTGACGATCGAGGACGTCGCAGATCGCCGAGAGCGTCGAGAACCTGACCGCGCGATCCCTCCCGTTCTTGAGCACGAAGAGGTTCACGACCGTGACGCCGACGCGTTCCGCGAGCTCGGTGAGGGTCATCCTGCGATCGGCGAGGTGGACCTAAGCTCTGCGAGTGCGCGCGACTGCGAGCGCACCACCGGAGGAACGAGCGGATCGATGGACCAACCAACCGCGGAGCAAGCGCTACGCCAGCTCGAGCCTCTGGTCGGCGAGTGGACCCTCGAGGCGAGATGGCCCGACGGTGAGCCGTGGCCGGGCGGCGGAAGCGTCACCTTCGAGTGGCACGCCTCGGGGGCACATCTGCTCGAGCGTGGGACGGCCGAGCTTCCCGAGGCGCCCGACAACGTCTCCATCATCGGATGCGATGCGACCAACGGGACGTACTTCCAGCTGTACTCCGACGACCGCGGCGTCTGCCGCGTCTACGAGATGAGCATCGGCAACGGCGAGTGGAAGCTCTGGCGGGAGGGCGAGCCGTTCTCCCAGCGCTTCACAGCGACCTTCAGCGACGACGGGAACACGATCAC
>JBKKAE010000185.1:0-2666 GCA_046714835.1 Actinomycetota bacterium
AGATCTCCTGGATCGCATCCGTGGTCTTGGTGACCGCGTTGTTCTCGGCCCGTAGCTCGAGCGGACCGCCGCCGACGTTGCCGATGGTGTTCGCGAAGAACAACCGTCGCACGGGCGTCCCCTTCCCCGTGATGACCAACCGGACCCCCGAAGGCGCCCTCGTGACGAGATCTGGATAGTGAGGTTCGCCGACCGGGAGGGCAAAGGCGGACGAAACCAGGGCAACGAGCAGCAGGGAAACCGCAGCCAGAAGGACGAAGGGGCGCTTCACTGCGCCGACGATACAGCCCTTTCGCCCTCGTTCCCATCACCCGTCCGCCGTAGCGAAAGCACTTCCGGCTCAGCCCTCGAAAGGCCTACGTCACCGAACGTGGCTCAGCGGACTGCAGGCCACCGGCGCGCCAGCTTCCGATCCGTCATCGGTCCCCCTCGTGTCCGGAGGACCCGATGGGTGCACGATGTCCGTTTCAAGAAACTAGCGCTTCGAGTACTGCGGGGCCTTCCGGGCCTTCTTCAGCCCGTACTTCCGCCGCTCCTTCTCGCGCGCGTCACGTCTCAGGAACCCCTCCGCCTTCAGCTGCCCCCGGAGCTCTGGGTCCAGCTCGAGAAGAGCGCGAGCGATGCCCAGACGGAGGGCGCCCGCCTGGCCGTTGACCCCCCCTCCCGTGATCGAGGCCACGACGTCGAATTCCTTGTCACGCTCGATCGAGCGAAGCGGCGACTGCGCGACCATCCGGTGCACCCGTGTCGGGAAGTACTCGTCCAGCGACCGGCCGTTGATGAGGAACTCGCCGGTGCCCGGGATCAGGCGAACCCGAGCGACCGCTTCCTTGCGCCGCCCGGTCGTGAGCTTCATGAGGGTTGCCACCTACGACTCCTTCTTCTTCCTCGTCGACGTGGCAGCTGGCTTCCTCGCCGTCGTCTTCCTCGCCGTCGTCTTCGTCGCCGTCGGCTTCTTGGTCGCCGTGGTCTTCTTCTTCGCAGCCGTCGTCTTCTTCTGGGTCGTCGTCTTCGCAGTGGTCGGCTTCTTCGCGACGGTCGTCTTCCGCGCGGCTGTCTTCCGTGGCGTCGTCTTCGCCGCGGTCGGCGACGTGGCGGTCGTCGGCTCGCTCGAGGCCTCGACCTCCTGTTCTTTGGCCGCGGTCTTCCTCGTCGACGCCTTCTTCTTGCCGTTCACCTGCACCGTACCGGCCGCGGGGATCCCCTGCCATGCGGGTCGCGTCCCTATCGCCCAGTCCACGGGCTTCTGCGCCTGGTGGTGATGCTCCGGCCCAGGGACGACGTGGAGCTTCTTGATCATCGCCCGACCCAGACGGTTCTTCGGAAGCATGCCCCGAACGGCCTTCTCGACCGCGAACGCGGGCTTCTTCGCGAGCAGATCCTCGTAGAGGGTGCCCGTGATGCCGCCCGGATGACCGGAGTGGCGCCATGCGATCTTCTTCGTCTCCTTGCCACCCGTGAGGACGACCTTGGAGGCGTTGATGATGATCACGTAGTCACCGACGTCCATGTGCGGGGCAAAGATCGGCTTGTGCTTGCCACGGAGGATCACTGCAGCTTCCGTGGCGACACGCCCGAGCACCTGCTCGCCGGCGTCCAATACGTACCAGTGCCGTTCGATGTGCTCAGGCTTGGGTGAGTAGGTCTTCATCGTGAAAGATGTCGGCCCGCCGGGGCCGACGGCCCATGCTACCTGCGCAAACGCGCCTACGTCAAAGCTCGGGGGGATCCCTGGAACCTTCCTCCTCGAGAGCACCGAGCAGCCTGCGGAGCACGGGAAGGACCAGCCGATCCTTTTCTCTGTCCGCCGCCTCCTTGGACCGCACGATGTCTGCGAGAGCCGCCACGTCGACCTGTGTCTCCATGATCTCGAGACGGACCGCCCCGCGGGCAAGGTCCTCGTAGCCGGTCGTGCCCGATGGCTCGAACGTGAGGTCCAGTCGGCCGAGGTCGGTTATCAGGTTCCACACGCGAACTCCCGCGATGGAGGCGGCATCGTGATCGAACGGGATCCCTTCCGGCTCGGTCGCGGTCCATACTCGCGCGTTCATCGCTCGAAGGGCCGCGGAGAGTCGGACGAGGTTCTCGGGGCTGTCCTCCGGCACCACATCGATATCCGTCGTGACATAGGGGGAGCCATGGATGACCGCGGCGAATCCTCCGATCAGGATGGACCTGACCCCATGTTCCTGGAGGATCTGGAGCATCCGTTCCGGCCGGAACTCAGGCTCGCGCACGGGCAAGCGCCTCCCGACCTTCGCGTGCGAAGCGCACCGCCGATGCGTGCTGTCGCACCCGAGCCTCGGGGCTCAGACGAAGGTTCGCGGAAGCCACAGACCAGTCCGAATCGTCTCTCGCTGCGATCCGAGGGATCAGATCGAAACCGCACGCCGCGACCAGCCGACGGACCCGATCGTAGGCCGGCTCGGTGGATCCCCGTTCGATCCTCGCGATCGCGGACTGCGTCGTCCCCGCCCGTTCGGCGAGCTCACGCTGGGTGAGTCCGGCCCGTCGTCGTGCCTCCCGGACGATCTGTCCGCCCCTCATCCACCTAAGATAGCACTTCTGCTATGGAGGGTAGACGACGCGCTCGAGGGTGAGACCGCGGGCCGGCGCCGGCCTGCCCGCGGCCCCCCGGTCGCGAGCAGCCAGGATCTCCGGCATCG
>JBKKAE010000186.1:0-14495 GCA_046714835.1 Actinomycetota bacterium
GATCGACGCTGCCTCGATCGCGTTCACGACCTACAAGCTCGCCGACGTCGGGGCGGCGGCGGCCAGCGAAGGTGCCCTCGTCTACAAGAAGGCGCGTGATGTCCGCGACACCTGCGAGCGGGTCGCCCAGGTCGTGGCGAGAGAGGAAGCGACCGCGCGGGTGGCGCGTGGAGGCTGCACCGTCGAACGGCCGACCGGCCTGGTCACGGTGAAGCTCAGGAGGAAGGCGAACACGCTGGTGGCGCACCGCATCCCATTGACGGAGAAGTTCGCCATCGTGGTCGTGACGGAGACCGCCGGGCCACCCTCCCTGTAGCGTTCGAAACGGTGGATGCCTCCGACACGGACGCGCAGCTCGTCCGGCGTTTCCAGGACGGGAGCGCCGACTCCTTCGAGGTTCTCGTCCAACGTCACAGCGCTCGCGTCTACAACATCTGCCTGCGGATCCTCGGGGACCCGGACGAGGCGGCCGATGCGTCCCAGGACACGTTCCTGACGGTGCTGCGCAAGCTCAACACCTTCCGGGGCGATTCGGCGTTCACGACCTGGCTCCATCGGGTCACGGTCAACGCCTGCTACGACTCGTTGCGAGGGAAGCGCCGGCGGCCACTCCTGCAGATCGTGAGAGACGAGGACGACGAGAGAACCGAGACGGCCCTCCCCGCCCCGGATCACGCCGATCAGGTGGTGTTCTCCGTCGATGTCGCGCGAGCGCTCATGGAGGTTCCCGAGGAGTTCCGCGTGGTCCTCGTGATGGCCGACGTGCAGGATCTCCCGTACGACGAGATCTCACGCGTACTGGAGATCCCTGTCGGAACCGTGAAATCGAGGGTCTTCCGGGGACGGGCGGCGCTCGGGCGGGCGCTCGGCGGATCAAGAGGGGAACCCTCACCCGCGTCAGAGGCGTCAGAGGAAGAGGCATGAATCATCCCTACGAGCTGCTCGCCGACCTTGTGGACGGCACCCTGGACGAGGGCGACCTCGCCGGAGTGCAGGCACATCTCGATGCCTGCCCCGAGTGTCGCGACGACGTCGCGCACGCGAGCGCGGGACGAGACGCCGCTCGGTCACGCCCCCAGGTCGCCGGCCCGCCCGGGCTGCACGAGCGCGTCGGCGTCGCGGCCGGTGGCCGCGGCCGGGGAGCGGCCGGCCAAGGGATGCCCGGGTGGTACCGCTGGGCGGGGGTGGCCGCGGCCGCCGCGGTGGTCGTCGCGATCGCGATCGCCCTTCCCAACGTCGGCGGCGGGGAGAGGGACCTCAACACCCCGGAGGACTCCCAAGGAACGATGGTCGCGGGCGAGCAAGCCGAGGACGCTGTCTCAGGCGGGCAGGTCGAGCTCCAGGACGAGAACTACGACGCGACGGAACTCGAACAGCTCGCTCGGGCGGCCGGCGCTGGTCAGGCGGCGCAGATAGCGGAAACCGATGCTCCCCGGGCAACGAGGTCAGATCCCGCGGCCGCCCGGTGCGTACGTCGGGCGTTCGACGAGCAACCGGCAGGCACACTGACTCGGCTGATCCTCGCCAAGTTCGAGGGTCGCGACGCCTACATCGCGGTCTACCTCGAGGGGCCGGGGGCGAACGAGCCACCGGACACCGCGGCGGTATGGGCGGCTGCCAAGGACGACTGCAGCATCCTGTCCTTCGCCTCCGCCCGCATCTAGGGCCGGCGTCAGAGACTCCGATCCGCGGTCGGTGGCCGGTCAGGAGTCATGGCGGAGGGAAGGAACCGGCTCAGGCTCAGCGTTCAGGTCCTGTGGGAGGATTGAGACGCATGAGCACCGAAGACCCAGCCGACGTCCGGAACCTGATCGTGATCGGCTCCGGCCCCGCCGGGTTCACGGCCGCGCTCTACGCGGCGAGAGCGAATCTCGAACCCCTCGTCCTGAAGGGCCTCGAGGCCGGTGGCCAGCTGATGCTCACCACCGATGTCGAGAACTACCCCGGCTTCGCCGACGGCATCCTGGGTCCCGAGCTGATGGATCAGATGGAGAAGCAGGCGGCCCGCTTCGGTGCCGAGATCCTCTCTGTCCACGTGACCAAGGTCGACTTCTCGTCTCGGCCGTTCGGCGTCTGGGCCGGCGACCAGGAATGGCGTGCGCGTACGGTCGTGATCGCGACGGGCGCGACCGCCAGGTGGCTCGACGTGCCGGGCGAGGAGAAGCTCCGCGGTCGGGGCGTCTCGGCGTGCGCGACGTGCGACGGGTTCTTCTTCCGCGACCGCGAGCTCGTCGTGGTCGGGGGTGGCGACTCCGCTATGGAGGAGGCGACGTTCCTCACGAAATTCGCGTCGAAGGTCACGATCGTTCACCGGCGAGACGAGTTCCGGGCATCCAAGATCATGCAGGAGCGTGCCATCGCCAACCCCAAGATCGAGGTGGTCTGGAATACGGAGGTCGTGGAGGTCCTCGGCGACGATGCCGTGACGGGGGTGCGTCTGCGCGACACCGTCACCGGCGACACGCGAGAGTTCCGCACCGACGGCGTCTTCGTCGCGATCGGCCACACCCCGAACACTGAGCTCTTCCGCGACTGGTTGGACCTCGATCCCGATGGGTACATCGTCGTCGCGGAACCCCGCACGCACACGTCTCGTGAGGCCGTCTTCGCGGCGGGCGATGTCACTGACCGGATCTATCGTCAAGCGGTGACCGCGGCCGGGCAAGGATGCAAGGGTGCCATGGATGCGGAGAAGCTTCTCGAGGCCGAGGCGCACGCCGCGAGCTGAGGAAGGAATCACCACAGCCGGCGGAGCGTTCAAGGCAACACGTAGACCACGGGCGCATCAGCCGGTGGACCCGAGAGGAGAAGAGATGGCCAACATCGGAGATGTGACCGACACGGAGTTCCAAGCCAGCGTGCTGGACTCGGAGACCCCGGTCCTCGTGGATTTCTGGGCCGAGTGGTGCGTGCCGTGCCACATGGTTTCTCCGGTCGTCGAAGAGATCGGCCAGGAGAAGGGTGGCGATCTGAAGGTCGCGAAGCTGAACATCGATGACAACCCGGATTCCACGCGCACCTACGGGGTCATGTCGATCCCCTCGCTGATCCTGTTCAAGGCAGGCAAGGAGGTCGTCAGGGTCACCGGCGCTCGGCCCAAGGACGCCATCCTTCGCGACCTCGACCCGCACCTGGCGTAGGCCACTCCCCCACACGACGCTCGTGGCGGTTGCCGTCGCGTCGCGCGTCCACGCAGACTCGGACCGATGCGCATCTACCGTGAAGGTGATCGAGGTCCGGAGATCACGGACATCCAGTCGAGGTTGCGATCGCTGGGTGCCGTGATCGACGGCGTTGAATGCGACGGCACGTTCGGCCCCTCGACGGAGGCCGCCGTCCGATGGTTCCAACGAGAGCGTCACCTCCGGGTGGACGGGCTCGTCGGACCCGACACGTGGGAACAGCTCGTCGAGGCAGGGTGGCAGCTCGGCGATCGCACGCTCTATCACCGCGCTCCCATGTTCCGAGGCGACGACGTGCGCGAGCTCCAGCGGATGCTGAACGCCCTCGGCTTCGACAGCGGCAAGGAGGACGGGTTCTACGGTCCACGGACCGACGGCGCCCTCCGGCTGTTCCAGCGGAACGTGGGCGACGAGCCAGACGGGATCGTTGGACCACACACGCTCTCCGTCCTCCGCAGGATGCGCCCGCTCGAAGCAGTCCCCTCGCGTGCGCTGGTCCGTGAGCGGGAGGAACTGCAGGCTTCTCGAGGACCGATCGAAGGTCGAGTGATCGCGGTCGACGTCGGCGAAGACCCGGACGAGAGCGACGACGTGAACCGTCGCTCGGCGCAGGCGCTCGTCGCGGCACTCCAGGCGGTCGGTGCCGACGCCCGGCTACTCGTGGTCGGTGACGACGCGGCCGCGCCCTCGGACCGGGCTCGACTCGCCAACGAGGCCGGCGCGGCCGCGTCGATCACCGTCGAGATGGCGACCCGAGACGATGAGGGAGACGGCGGTCCCGTGTGCTCCTACTTCGGAAGTCGAACGACACACTCCCCGTCGGGATTGGTTCTGGCGCAACTTATCTTGGAAGAACTTGAAGCCGAGCTCGGGCTCTCCGGCCGCCTCAGACCACTCACGATCGCGCCGCTCCGCGAGACCCGGATGCCGGCGGTCCAGGTGGAGCCACTGACGGGAGTCGGGGCGCAGGAGCGGGAGTTGCTGCGTGATCCAGGTCTCCCGTCGCGAGTCGCGAGGGCGGTGGCAGCCGGGGTAGGCCGCTACTTCTCCGGTTAGCCCCTCCGCCGGGCGCCCGCGATCAGCGCGAGCAACAGACCGAGCAACGCTCCCATGAGCGCGGCTCGGACGGCTCGCTCCTGCTCCGTCGGATACGAACCTGGCTCGGGCATCCCGATAGGCTAGCCGGAGACGCTCCACCGAGGAGGTCGACCTTGTCATCAGATGCGCCCGCCTTCGCCATCCTCTTCATCCTCGGGCTGGCCGCTTTCGCTGTCTGAGTCTGGGCGATCGTCGATGTGGTCAAGGTGCCTGACGATTCCATGTTCAAGGCAGGCACGAAGCTCGTGTGGGTGCTCGTGATCGTGATCACCGGCGTGGTCGGCGCCATCATCTACCTGCTGGTCGGAAGACCCGCGCCCGGCGCTCGAGGCAGCGCGCCGTCACGTCCGGCGGATCAACCCCCACCTCCCCCGCCCGGCGCTCTGGGTTGACGCCATGATCGAATCGGCTCTTCGTCATCTTCTGGTTGTTCTTCATAGCGAATCTGATCCTGGTGACCTGGGCGCTCATCGACGCGATCCAGGTGCAAGCACGACTCCATGTACAAGGCGTCCTCAGCTGAACGTCGTGCGGAGCCGTCTGTGTGACGGTGTCACTCAGTCGGGTGCGAGGCCGGGACCGGAGCCGACGATCTCGGAGACGATCCGTTCGAGATCGTCGGCGGAGCCGAAGTCGATCACGACCTGACCCCGCCTGCGCCCCATCCGGATCACGACGCGGGTCGCGAGCTGTTCCGACAAGATCTCTTCCACCTCGGCGAGGTTCGCGTCACCGGGATCGGGCTTCTCCGGCTTCTTTTTCGAGGAGGGCTCGGCCGGACCCTCGATGAATCTTCGCACGATCTCTTCGGTCTCCCGGACCGAGAGATCCTCGGCCGCGACCCTGAGGGAGAGCGACGTGATCGCGTCGGCGTCACCCAGGGCGAGGAGAGCCCGCGCATGGCCGGCGGAGATCTTCTCGTCCGTCAGGAGCTGCTGCACGTCGAATGGGAGCGCCAGCAGACGGATCGTGTTGGCGATGTGGGAGCGCGACACGCCTACCCGATCGGCGAGCTCCTCCTGCTTCAAACCCAGCTCATCCAGTAGCTGGCGGAAAGCCTCGCCCAACTCGATCGGGTTGAGGTCCTCCCGGTGGATATTCTCGATGAGAGCTTCCCTCAACAAATTCGAGTCATCCGAATCCCGCAGGACGACCGGCACCGTGGCGAGGCCGGCAAGCTTCGCGGCCCGAAGGCGTCGCTCCCCCGTGACGACCTCGTAGCCCTGGCGGGTCCGGCGCACGACGATCGGCTGCAGGATCCCGACCTCTCGGATCGACGCGGCCAGCTCTGCCAGCGCCTCGTCGTCGAACCGGCTCCTCGGCTGCTTCGGGTTGGGGGCGATCGCGTTGGCGGGAACCTCGAGGAGTCCCGTGCTCGCCTCTCCCGCCTCGGGGGCGCCGGGGATCAGCGCCGAGAGACCACGTCCCAAACCCCCTCGTTTCGACATCAATCGCCTCCCTTCCGGAACATGCGCCAGCGGCGCTTCCGCCCCGGCTCGTCGTCGAGTATCGCCCCGATGTCCACCATCCCCTCTCGCTGCTCGTCCGCGTCGGGGGGAGAAGCTGGCTTCTCAGGCGGGGCATCGATGTTCAGGTCGCGGTTCTCGTCGATCACCACGACCCTCCGGCGTGGGAGCTCACCGGGAGGAGCAGGGCTCGAGGGCCGCTTGACCCGCGGCTCCGGCTCGGGTGGAGGCTCCTCCCAGAGATCCTCATCGGAAGCTTCGGTGTTGACCTCCGGCCCGCGTGAAGGCTCCGGCGCGGCCTGAGGGGACTGCTCGATCTTCTCGGGCGGGTCCTCGACGAGCTCGGGGAGCTCGGCCTCGACGGGGGGGGAGTCCATCTCGATAGGATCGAGCACCGAGACCGGCTCGGAGACCTCGGCCGCAGGCTTCGAACCCGACACGATGTGGGGCTCCTCAGCCTCCTCGGCACGTTCCGGCTCCGGTACGGGACCAGCCTCATCCACGGTCACGACCTCGTCGACCGGGGTCATCACGGCGATCGGCATGTCTTCGAACAGCGGCATCGGCGCATCGGGGGGCGGGCGGAGCGCTACCTCTCGGGCGAGCTGGCGATAGGCCTCCGCCCCCTTGGACTTCGGGTCGTACACGGTGATCGGCTGCCCGAAGCCGGGGGCTTCGGAGAGCCGAACCGTCCTCGGGATGATGACTCCGTAGACCAGGTCCCCGAAGTAGCGCTGCACCTCATGGACCACCTGCTCCGAGAGCTTCGTGCGGGGGTCGAACATCGTCATCACGATGCCGGAGAGCCTGAGGCCGGAGTTGATGTTCTGCTGGACCAGAGAGACGTTACGGAGCAGCTGCCCCAGTCCCTCCAGGGCGTAGTACTCGCACTGGATCGGAACGATCAGCTCCTCCGCAGCGGTGAGCGCGTTGATGGTGAGCAAGCCTAGCGAAGGAGGGCAATCGAGGAGGATGAAGTCATACACGCCCTCCGAGACGGGCTCGAGGGCTTTCTTGAGCCTGGCCTCGCGGGAGAACTGGGAGACCAGCTCGATCTCGGCTCCGGCAAGGTCGATGGTGGCGGGCACCGCGTGGAGACGGTCGACGGGGGTCGGGACGATCGCCAGGTTGATGTTGGCTTCCGAGACCACGACGTCATACACGCTGACGTCGCGGGCATCGTGACGGATCCCCATCCCGGTCGATGCGTTGCCCTGGGGGTCGAGGTCGGCGACCAGCACCCGGTAGCCGATGTCCGCGAGCGCCGCCCCAAGGCTGACGGCGGTCGTGCTCTTCCCCACCCCGCCCTTCTGGTTCGCGATCGCGATGATCCGGGCTCGGCCCGGGAGCTCCGGGACCACGGGGGCCTTCTTCCGCGGCGCTCGCTTCGGCTTGGCAGGCGCCGGCGCATGGGCGGTGGAGGGCGCCTGGGGCTGGGACGTGCTGGCGGAGGCCTTTGTCACTGTCGGGTCATGATAACGATGGGTCCGCCGCTTTCAAGGGTTGCCTCGCCCGTGGCTGTGACCTGGGCGTCCGTGGGCACATCGTCGGCCATGAAGCTCCGGCCGGCCCAGTAGATCAGAGCTCCTCCGGGCCCGAGCAGGTCGCGGGCAACGCCCCACGTACGCGCGGCGTCCCCGAATCCTCTCGCGAGGCACACCTCGAATCCCCCGGTGAGCTCCTCTGCGGGACTGGCGAAGACCCCGACGTTCTCAAGACCGAGCTTCTCGACGGCCAACTCGAGGAAGGCGGCTCGCGCCTGTCGTGGTTCGCTGAGGGTGACTGCCAGCTCGGGTCGAGCCACCCCGACCGGGAGGCCGGGGAACCCGGCTCCGGATCCGAGATCGACGATCCGCGCGCCGGGTGGGATGTGGGGGACCGCCCTGAGGCTGTCGAGGATATGGCGGGTGCGCAGGTGCGCACTGTCAGAGGCGGAAACGATGCCCCTGGGGACCGCCTGGCTCAGGAGGAGTGCTTCGTAGAGTCCGAGGGTTGCCACCTGTGCTGGTGAAAGGTCCTCCGGGGTCCAACCCTCATGTTTCACGTGAAACACGGCCTTTCGAGGATTCCAGCCTGACGGGGCGCCTAGAGAACGCGTACCACGACGAACCTATCGGGGTCGACGCCCTCGGAGGAGCTCTCGAGCTCGTCGAACTCAGCGACGACGTCGTGAACAAGCTTCCGTTCGTAGGCATTCATCGGATCCAGCCGCTCCTCGGTGCCCGTGCTTCGGACCCGCTCAGCGACTTCCCGAGCATTCTCGATCAGTCGATCTTCTTGGCGCTTCCGATAGTCCCCCACATCCACGAGGACCCGGATCCGGTCGTCCAACCGACGGCCGACGGAGGTGCGGGCGAGCTCTTGGATGGCGTCCAAGGTTTGACCGTGGCGTCCGATCAGCAACGCCATGTCGTCGTCCGGTCCTTCGACGATATCGACGTAGACGTGCCCTCGGTGCGTCACAGGCTCCGCGATGGCATCGATCCCCATCCGCTCGAGGAGCTCCTCCACGAAGTCCGCGACGGCGTCCGCCTGCTCTTCGAGGTCGGCACCCTCAGATTGGTCTGCGGCAGGGTCTCCCTGTCCGCTGGTCGCTGCATCCGGTTCGTGCTCCATGCGTCACCTCCCGGGCCGCTTCGGACGGTTCGGTCCCGGGCCCTTCGGTCGGCCCGAACCACCTCTCGTTCCCTTCCCGGTGCCACTCTTCCCAGCCGTACCCTTCCCGTTCCCCGGCGTCCGAGGTGGGGGCTTCCGAAGGGTGGTCTCCTCGCCCCCGCGCCGCTTCCGCTCCTGCTCGGCTCGCTCCATCATCTTCCCCATGAAGCCACCCCTGGGTTTGTCCGGCTTCGTCGAGGCTTTCGACTGCACCTGTGTGAGGCGACGGTTCATCGCTTCCGGCCCGATGTGCCCAAGCCGGAGCATCACCGCCTGCTGGCCGATCTGGAAGAGGTTCGACACGGTCCAATAGAGGATGAGTCCGATCGGGAATCCGAAGCCGAAGATCCCGAACATCACCGGCATGACCTTGGTGATGATCTGTGTCTGTGGGTTCTGGGCGGAAGCCGGGGTCGCCTTCTGGGTCTGGCGGGTCGAGTAGTAGGTCGTCCCGATCATCAGGACGAGCATCAGATAGTACGGAACCCGATCCGGCGTCGAGTCTCCGCAGTCGAGCGTGTCGCCGGTCGGCTCCTGCTCCGTGTCGAGGACCTGGACCGTCCTGCCGGCCTGCTGGGGGGAACACTGGAGGTTCATGAAGAGGAAGTGCTGTCCGCGTCCCTCGTGTTCGGTGACGTCGATGAAGAGCTGCGAGTCCTCCGGGAGGTGGTTGTCCTTGAATTGGACGACCCCCGGACTGTCGGGGTCGGCGGGGAGCGGGACCGGGGCACGGATAACCGAGTACATCGCGATAAGGATGGGGAACTGCAGGAGGAGAGGCAGGCAGCCGCCGAGCGGGTTCACGCCGTACTCCTGGTAGAGCTTCATCGTCTGCTCTTGGACCTTCTGCTTGTTCCCCTTGTACTTCTTCTGGATCTCCTTGATCTTCGGTGCCAAGGCCTGCATGGCCTGCATCGACTTGATCTGCTTGATGCCGAGCGGCAGCAATACGATCCGGAAGACGATCGTGAGGATGATGATCGCGAAACCGAAGTTGCCGGTGAGGTCGTAGCACCAGGCGAGCAACCATCCGATCGCGTCGAGCAGCGCTTGGAAGGGTCCGATCTCAGCCAGCATGGCGACCGCTCATGGAAGGGCTCTGTATGACGTCATCATACGTGCGCCGTGGTGGGACCGGATCCGATCCACCTCGTCCGAAAGGATTGCAGCGCAAGACTCGCCGGCTCGCCAAGAGCGTCCCCCAAACGGCCCCGTGAGTGCGGATGGCATCGGCAGCGTAGTGGGAGCAGGTGGGGGAGAACCGGCACTGCCCGCCCAGCCACCCGGACAGGGTGACCCGGTACATCGAGATCGCACCGAGCAGGAGGAGGCGGGCGGGGCCGCCCGCTCTCCACAAGAAGCGTCTGACGGACGTCACGGGCGCACCTCTTCGCGCTCCAGCAGTTCGGTCATCTCGGCGATCAGCTCCTGAGTTCGGGCCTCTCGGATGGCCTCGCGAGCCACGAGCACGATGTCGCGTCCCTCGAGCCCGTGCGGCGCGACCTCATGGAGCGCTGCTCGGAGGATCCGCCGGGCTCGGTTCCGCTGCACCGCACCACCGACCTTCTTGCCGGCGATCAGCGCGAGCCCGCCCGAACCGGGTGCGGCGAACAGTACGACCCGCCTGCCGTGCAACGACTTGCCGTCACGGAAGACCCTCTGGATCCCCGCGGTGCGCACCGTCTCGCTCAGCCGGAGACGCTGAGACGGCTGCGGCCCTTGCGCCGCCTCGCGGCGAGGATCGCCCGGCCGGCCCGCGTTCGCATCCGGAGACGGAAGCCGTGGGTCTTCGCCCGGCGGCGGGTGTTCGGCTGGTACGTGCGCTTCCCCTTGGCCATCGTCAGGTCCCTTGCGAAAGGAAGGCCGGCTACCGCCGGCCGAAGAGGGAAGTATACGGAAACATCCCAGGATGGAGGGGTTGACAACAGAAAGTGCGTCAAGAGGGCTGCAGTGCCTCGCACTGTGGAAAAACCCGGTGCTATAGTCCGCCCGTTCTTCCCCGGGGTGATGGGGCCCCCGGCGACCTCCGACCCCGATGCCTCCCCGGATGTGGGTTATCCACCGGTGTGGAAAGGTTCTGTGGAATCTCCGATGTCCGTCGCATTACCCGATCAGGAAGCTCGGCGGACGTGGTCGGTCGTCTTGGACCGAGCGCGAGCCGAGCTGCCTGAGACGACGTTCCTGATGTGGTTCACCGACGTGCGCCCGATCGGCCTGCGCGAGGAGGTGCTATCCCTCGCCGTTCCCAGCCAGTTCGTAAGAGAACGCCTGCAGCACAACCATCTTGGGCTCATCGAGGAGGCGGCAGAGCAGGCCTTCGGGCGTCCCGTGAAGATCGAGATGGAGGTCGACGAGGCGATCCGCCACGAAGAGGGCCCGCTCGTCGATCTGACCTCGGTGCCGCCGGCCGCGTACGCGGCGATCGGCGCACCGCCTGCCCCGGCGCCCGTGTCGGGGAGACCACTGGGCGCGCCCGGCCTCCCGTTCCCGAACTACACCTTCGACGCGTTCGTGCCGGGCCCGTCCAGCCGGTTCGCGCACGCGGCCGCCATGGCGGTCGCCGAGGCGCCGCTCTCGACGGCCTACAACCCGCTGTTCATCTACGGCGGTACGGGATTGGGCAAGACCCACTTGCTTCTCGCGATCGGTCACCACATCTGGCGACTGATGCCCGACACCCGCATCAAGTACGTGACGTCCGAGCAGTTCGTGACCGAGTTCATCAAAGCGGTCCGCGAGCGACAGGGCGATGCCTTCCGTCACAAGTACCGCGAGGTCGACATCTTGCTTGTGGACGACATCCAGTTCCTCGCCAAACGCGAAGAGACGCAGACGGAGTTCTTCCACACCTTCAACCATCTGCACGGCGCCGGCCGTCAGATCGTGATCGCGTCCGACCGACCGCCGCACGAGCTTTCGGGGCTGGAGGAGCGGCTGGTGAGCCGGTTCCGATGGGGTCTCTGCGTCGACGTCCAGCCGCCGGATCTCGAGACCCGGATCGCGATCCTCCAGCTGAAGGCCGAGCGCGAGAACATCCCCGCGGTCGTGCCCGAGGTGATCGAGTTCGTGGCGTCCAAGTTCGACCAATCCGTCCGCGAGCTCGAGGGTGCGCTGGTGCGGGTGGTCGCCTGGTCGGAGCTCACCCGGCAACCGATCGACATCGAGCTCGCGGAGCGAGCGCTCCAGGATCTGATCCCTCAGACGGAGCACGAGATCCCGCCCCCGCTGATCCTCGAGGAGACCGCGACCTACTTCCACCTGTCGACCGGTGATCTCGTGTCCAAGTCCCGGTCCCGGCCGCTCACGCAGGCGAGGCACATCGCGATGTACCTGATGCGCGAGTGCACGGGCCTGTCCCTGGTGAAGATCGGCGAGATCTTCGGGGGTCGCGACCACACGACCGCGTTACACGGCATCAAGAAGGTCGAAGACGAGATGCGGTCTCGCGACGACACATTCCGGCACGTCCAGGACCTGACTCGGATCATCCGAGGCCGTGTCCGCGGAGTGGTGTGAGGCCGGTGGATAACATCGCGTTCACGACCCTCAGAACGGACGCCCGGTGGACTCGGCCCCGGAGCGACAAAGACCGTTCACCGTCCATCCACATGTCGGTCATGCCCGGTACGCTGCGCAGACCACCCAGCCATGCACATTTCCACCGCCCCTACTACTGCTTCTCTTCTAAGAAGACCCTAGAAGCATCAGGAGGTTGACGATGAAGTTCCGATGCGACCGCGACGACCTGTCGGAGGCGCTGCAGACCGTCCAACGCGGCGTGTCGTCGCGCCCCGGGATCCCCGCGCTCACGGGCGTGCTGCTGGACGCGTCGGAGGACGGGATGCTGACGCTTACCACCACCGACCTCGAGGTCTCTGCCAGGCTCACGATCAGCGTGCACGTCCAGGAGGCGGGCATCGCGCTGGTGCCCGCGCGGCTCCTCGCCGACACGGTGAAGTCCCTCTCGGAGGCCCCGGTGGACTTCGAGACCGACAAGTCACAGGCGCATATCCGTTGCGCCGCTTATGAAGGAGCGCTCCGGCTCCTGCCGGCCGACGACTTCCCAGGCGTGCAGGAACCGTCGGGAACGGCGATCTCGGTCGACCCGGCCGCGTTCGCTGAAGCCGTGGCGCAGGTCGCCCGCGCGGCCTCTCGCGACGAGGCTCGCCCAGTCCTGACGGGGATCCTGCTGGAGATCAACCGGGAGGGCGTCGTCTTGGTCGCCACCGATTCCTACCGGCTGGCCGTGCGGGATCTGGTCGCGACGGCCGACGGCGAGGCCAAGGCGATCGTGCCCGAGCGCGCGCTCTCCGAGGCCGGACGCGCCGCGGTCGATCAGAAGGCGGAGGTCCAGGCATCCACCAACGGATCGCAGATCGCGTTCCGCGTCGGTTCGTTAACGCTCACGTCACGGTTGATCGAGGGCGAGTTCCCCAACTACCGGCAGCTCCTGCCGGAGACCTACGAGAGCCGGCTGACGATCTCGCGGCAGCAGTTCCTGGAGGCCGTCCGCCGCGTCGGGCTGCTCGCCCGCGACACCACGCCCGTGCGGGTGGAGTTCAACGCCCTCGGTGTGAAGCTCTCGTCCTCCAGCCCCGATCTCGGACAAGCGGTCGAGACGGTCGAGGCGCGGTACGAAGGCGAGGATCTGACCGCCGCGTTCAACCCGCAATACCTGGTCGACGGCCTGACCGCGGCCACCGGGGAGAGCGTCCGGATCGATGTCCGTGACGGGTTGAAGCCCGGCGTCATCCGTGGCGACGGCGACGAGCTGACCTACCTGGTGATGCCGGTCCGGCTTCCCGCCGCGGTCGGCTGACACGCGGCGCGCGCGGGCTCGGATGCACCTGGAGTGGCTCGAGCTCCGGGACTTCCGGAACCACCAACTGACAGCCGTGGATCACATGCCCGAAGGGCTGGTCGTGGTGGTCGGGCCCAACGGAGAGGGGAAGACCAACCTGCTCGAAGGGATGTTCTTCCTGTACTCGCTCCGTTCTCCGAGAACGTCCACGAATGCGCCTCTGGTCCGTGAGGGAGCCGACGTCGGCTATGCCAGGGGCGAGTTCGAGGGGAGAGAAGGGCGAGCCCTCGTCGAGGTGGAGATCCCGCGGAAGGGTGCGAGCCGAGTGAAGCTGAACAAGAGCCCGATCCGGCGGAAGCGAGAGCTCCGCCGGCAGGTGCGGGCGGTGCTGTTCGGCCCGTTCGACCTGCCGGTGGTGATCGGGGACCCCTCCAAGCGTCGCGACCTGATGGATGAGGCCGTCGTCGCGCTCTGGCCTCTGAAAGACGGCGTCTCGTCCGCGTACGACCGGGCGCTCCGCCAGCGGAATCGCCTCCTCAAGGAGTGGGAGGGCGGTCGCGGGGCCCCGTCGGGGATGGACGCGTGGGATGAGGAGCTCGTCCGGACAGGTGTGCCGGTGATCGAGGCACGCGAGGAGGCCGTCGCGCGACTCGCCACCGGTGCCTCGTCCGAGTTCGAGGCGCTGAGTGGATACGAGCTCCTGGTGGCGTACGCGCCCAACGTGACGGGCCCCGGTAACGCCGAGGAGGCGTTCCGTGGGCAACTCGCCGCGCGGCGGACGGATGAGCTCGTCCGCAGGACGTCGCTCGTCGGCCCCCACCGCGACGACCTGACCCTGGCGGTCCGCGACCTCGGCGCCCGGGCGTTCGGCTCGCACGGCGAGACGTGGGCGGCGGCGCTCTGCCTCCGCCTCGGGATCGCGGCAGCCGTCGCAGCTGAGACCGGGGAGCCTCCGCTCCTCCTGATCGACGACCCGTTCAGCGCCTTGGACCCCAGTCGCCGAGACCGCATCGCGCAACGTCTCGCGGACCGAGGTGGCCAGGTCGTGATCAGCGTCGCGGACGAGGCAGATGTGCCGCCCATCTCTGCCGCGGTCTGGCAGGTCGACGCCGGCGCCGTGACGGTGAGGTCCTGACGTGCCGCATTCCAAAGGGTTCCGACGACGGAGCGGAGACCCGAGCCGGGAGCCGGTCGAGCTCGGCGACGTGATCGACAATCTGATGGCCGATCAGCTCTTCGCGCGAGGCATGCCGGTCGCGCAGCTGGCCGCCGCGTGGCCCTCGGTGGTGGGGG
>JBKKAE010000187.1:0-3309 GCA_046714835.1 Actinomycetota bacterium
GGATGAGCCGTTCCGTGAAAGGAACCAGGAGGGTGTCCGGCTCGGGGAACCCGTCGGGCGGGGCACCCCCTCCGGCGATCACCACCAGTTGGCCGCCTCCGCCGATCCCCAGCAGCGCCTCGGGCTCGAGGTCCCGATCCGCGGAGACGAACCCCTCCGCGAGCAGCTCACCCAGCACGTCATCCTCCTCGGAGAGGGTTCCCACCGCCAGGCGAACGGCGAGGGCGTCCGCGACCTCGTCCCGCAATGCCTCCGCATCGGATCCGGGTACGCCCAGGATGGTTACCAGAGCTGCCGCGTTCTCCGCGATCTCGGGCTCGGCGAGCCTCCGACTCAGCTGGAAGGTCGCCAGGACATCGACACCGGCCGCGGTGAGCTCGCCGACTGCCCGCTCCGACGGTCCATCGACACCCTCGAGGGTGACGACGATGGCCTCTTCCCCCGCGAGGACACCGTCGCGGAGCGTGGGTTGGAGCCCCACCGCGAAACGCTCGTAGAGGTTGGCCACCGCCACCGCTGCGTCCCGTTCTTGCCTGGTCTGGCGATTGTTCCGCTCCAGCTGCCTGACGAACCGGTCGTCCAGGACCGAGGTGCCCGCGAGGATCCCGAGTCCGAACGCGAGCACGACGGCGACGAGCGAGACGACGTGGTAGCGCCACGAGATCACGCGATCGACCTCACCCACTCGACGAGCCCGTCGAGCGTCTGCACGAGGTACAGCCGGAGGGCGGGCGAGGCCGCGAGCATCAGGCCGAGCGCTGCGAGCACGGCACCGACGAGGAGTACGATGTCACGCGCTCGCGCCCTGCTCGGGTAGAGCCGAGCCACGCCCTTCGCGTCCATCAAGATCTCCCCCACGCGGAGGCGGACGAGGAAGGTGGAGGACATCCCCGGCCGCCCCTTGTCCAGGAACTCCCGGAGGTTGCCGTGGGTGCCGACGGCGACGATCAGCTCGGCCCGTCGCTCGTGCGCGAGGAGGAACGCCACGTCTTCGCTCGTACCTGCCGACCTCACCTCGACGTGCGGGATCCCGAGACGCTCGAGACGGGCGCGCCCCGGCGCTCGGCCGTCGGGATAGGCGTGCAGGACGATGTCCGTCCGTACCCGCCGCGGCCGCTGGACGAGCGCCAAGGCTTTGTCCGAGATGCTGTCCATGTCGCCGACCACGACGTCCGGTCGATAGCCGGCATCGAGCAGGGCGTCCGCGCCTCCGTCCACACCGACCAACACGGGCTTCAAGTCGCGGATGTAGGAGCGCAGGGCCGCCAGGTCCTCCCGATAACCGTAGCCGCGCACCACCACCAGCACGTGGCGCCCGGCGAGCGAGTGGCGGAGCTCGGGAAGGCCGGCGCCGCCGAAGAGCAGGTCGCGCTCCTCTCGCATGTACTCGAGGGTGTTGCGGGCGAAGCCTTCGAAGCGCTCGTCCACGGCTTCGCGGGCCGACTCCATGTCTCGAAGGATCGAGATCCGGTCCTGTCTGACCCCGACCGCGAGCAAGCGGTCGCCGGCGAACAGGCGGTCGTCCTTCAGGCGCACCGGATCCCCCTCCCGCACTTTCTGCAGCACCAGCGGCCCGACGCGGTCGATGAGGGGGATCCCCGCTTCCTCGAGGATCTTGGGTCCGAGGTTGGGGTAGCGACCGCTGATCGAGGGCGCGGCGTTCACGACAGCACCCACGCCGGCGCGAACGAGCGCCTCGGCGGCGACGCGGTCGAGGTCCTCATGGTCGATCACCGCCACATCCCCCGGCTGGATCCGGGAGACGAGATCCTTCGTGCGGCGGTCGACCCGCGCCCTCCCCCCCGCTTGGCCGCGGGGACGGGTCGTGCGGAGCCGAAGCAGCTTGGAGGCCAGCGCGTCCCTTCCCCGGCCCGGGACCGTCCCGGCCGTCCCTCGAGTGATTCGAGGGTAGCCGAGAGCGAGGCTCAGGTGACGGCGCCGGCCCTCCCGAACCCGGCGGTCTCCGCTCGGAGCCGGTCGGCTTCGCCGAGGAGCTCTTCCGCGTGGGAGACGGCGCTCTCGCTCCCCGCGAGCCCGGCCAGCATCCGTGAGAGCTCCTCCGTCCGACCGGGCCCGTCGAGGAGGTCCACCGAAGCGGTCCCTCCTTCCTTGGTCACTCGGAGGTGCCTGTCCGCGAAGCATGCGATCTGGGGCAGATGGGTCACCACGAGCACCTGTCGGCTGGACGCCAGCCGGGCGAGACGACGGCCCACCGCCAGACCGGCCTGCCCCCCGATCCCCGCATCGACCTCGTCGAAGACGAGGGTCCCCACCTCGTCGAGATCCGCGAGGATGCTCCGACAGGCGAGCATCACCCGGGAGAGCTCGCCACCCGAGGCAGCCTTCGCGAGGGCGCGCACCGGCTGACCGGGCGAGGGCGAGAACCACAGCTCGACGCGCTCGGCGCCCGCCGGTCCCGGCTCCTCGGTCCAGACCAGACGGACCTCGAACGCGACCCCGGGCATGCCCAGCTCCTCGAGCTCTGCGCGCACCGATGCCTCCAGCGCACCCGACGCCGCCGTGCGTCCGGCGGTCACCGTGGCCGCGCGGTCGCGGGTCTGCTCCGTCAAGGTCGCCACCTCGGTTTCCAGCTCCGCGATCCAATCGTCGGCGCCCGCCAGCGTCCGGAGCCGCTCGGACGCCTCGGCCAGGAAGGCCGAGACGTCGGCGTCGGACGGGCCGTACTTCCGCTGAAGCTGCTTGAGCGCCGCCATCCGCTCTCGGATCTCTTGCAGCCGTTCGGGATCGGGGAGCAGCGCCTCACCGTAGGCGCGGACGTCCCGCGCCAGCTCGGAGGTCTCGGCAGCGACGCCGCGGGCCCGCTGGGCGACCTCGACGGCCGTGGGGTCGAGCTCGGCCGCGGCCTCGAGCACGGATGCGAGCGACGCTGCCGCGTCCGCGATGCCGTCCTCACCGGTCAGCGCGTGCTCGGCCGAAGATGCCTGCTCCATCAGCCGTTCGACGTGCGAGAGCCGGCCCTCCTCCATGGTGAGCTCCTCGGTCTCTCCGTCCCGGGGACCGACGACCTCGATCTCGTTGACCTGATACGCGAGGAGGTCAAGCTCCCGCTCGCGCCCGCGCGCCGCCTCCCGCAACGACTCCAGCTCCGCGCGGCTCGCGCGTAGCCGATCGTGCACCTCCCGGTAGACGCTCAGGGCCACGAGATGCACGTCGCCCGCGAACCGATCGAGGAATGCCGTCTGAGCGGCGGGTGCGAGCAACCGCTGGGTCTGTCCCTGTCCGTGGTGCTCGACGAGTCCGGCGCCGAGCTCGGCGAGCGCGGACGCGGTCGCGAGCTGACCGCCGATG
>JBKKAE010000188.1:0-5537 GCA_046714835.1 Actinomycetota bacterium
GAACAGGTCCCTTCGGGCGGTCGCTTCCGAGGCATCGGCGAGCCGATCTGGGCCGCGCGAACCGCCAGCGAGCTCATCGAATGCGAACGCCACGAGGCTCTTCTCAACCTCGCGTTCGCCGGCGTGCCCGCGTGGTGGCTGGCGTGCCCCTACGACACGGAGTCCTTGCCTTCGCCGGTGCTGGAGGAAGCGAAGCGCAACCACCCCCATGTCATGGACGGGGGCGAGCGACGCGAGCACGTGATCTATCGGGGCCTCGACGAGATCGCGAGGCCGTTCGACGACCCGCTCCCCGAGCCTCGCGGTGCTCCGCGCGTGTTCCCGTTCGGTCCGGACGGAGTGAGCCTCTCGGCCGTGCGCGAGCAGGTCGGCCAGGCGGCCGAGGCGTTCGACCTCGATGTGACGCGCGTGAGTGACCTGACCCTCGTCGTCAACGAGGTCGCCACCAACAGCGTGCGCCACGGAGGCGGGGTCGGGGTCCTGCGGATCTGGGAAGAGGGCTCTTCGCTGATCTGCGAGGTCAGCGACGCGGGCCGGATCGACGACCCGATGGCGGGCCGTCAGAAGCCCTCTCCGGATCGGGGCTCCGGCTTCGGGCTCTGGCTCGCGAACCTCCTGTGCGACCTCGTCCAGATCCGATCGTTCCCCACCGGATCAGTCGTGCGCCTCCACGTCCGCCGCTAGGCGGACGTGGGACCGTCAATCGCGCACCTCGAGGACGCCGCCGCCTGAGATCGTCACGGTGCCGGTGCCGAGGCTCTGGCCCGCCATCTTCGCGCCAGGACCGGAGGGCGAGATCCGGAGGGCGCTGAGCCCGCTCGCGACCAGCACGCGGATCAGGCCCGGCTCCGGCTCTTCCTGTGGTCGGAAGCCGCCGTAGTAGAAGGCCAGGATGTCGGAGGCCGAGAGGCCTCTCCGGGCCTTCCCGTACGCCCCCCACTGGACCATGCCGACGCCGTGACCCCACCCGCGCCCGGTCACGACCACCGCGCCCTCCGTGGCCGACATGTCGAGCCACCGGGACGGGACGGTGAGGGGCAGGGTGCCTTTCGCTGTCTCCGGGGGGTACCGTCCCGGGCGCAGGCACGGGGCCCACGTGTTCACGGCGTCGCGCAGGTCGGCAGCGTCGATCGAGCGGCGCTCGCCCCCGCCTCGGACGGACAGCGACGGGCCACGCGTACGGGCCTCGGAGATCGCCCGACCGCGCGGCCAGAGATCCGCGGCCTGCAGGAACCGCGTCAGGTCCTCGAACGGTAGCCTCACCCGCCAGCGTGACGTCGGCGACGCGCCGTCGTCACGCTCGGTCACGGGCCGCAGGTAGGGAAGGGGGGTGCCCCCGAAGATCTCCTCGTTCCCGTACGTGCGGCCGTTGGAGGTCGAGGAGTAGAAGGTGGTCGCGGGTTGACCGTCGTGGACCAACACCATCCCATCGGTTCGGCGGACCGCACGCACCCACCGCCGGTGGGTGGGGTCCGGCGGGACGGGGATCCCCCGGTACACCTGGCATGAGGTGGTGGCGCAGATCGGCTCGTCGAGGGTGTCGCCCTCATCGCCGCTCCATCCGGTCGTCGCGAGGGCATAGCTTCGGGCGGCGATCGCCTGCGCGTCCAGAGCCGCCGTGGGCCAGGAGGGTGGGACCTCGGCGATCCCTTCGAGGTAGCGATCGAACGAGAGGGCCACCGTGATCGTGATCGTGCCGTCGTCCGCCCTCCTCACGAGCAGGGTCCCCGGGAACCTGCCGGTGAGCGTGGGTCGCTCGGCGTCGCGGCATCGTGTCGGCACGAAGGGATAACGACCTCGGACGAGGAACGATCCGCCGGCAGGAGGTGTCAGGCGCAGGAAGCTCGCATCCGTCCCTGCGGGGGCGTCCGGTGCCACCGACGCATCCGGCGTCGGCGTTGCCGGCGGAGATGACGCGACCGGCGACGGTGCGGTCTGCGATGCGGATCCTTGTTCGGGAGTGGCCGCCGTGCATGACGTCAGCAGCGCGACGAGCATCACCACCGTGGTTCGTGTCCACGACCAGCGACGATGCGGCACGCAAGATCGAGAGATCATCTCCACGAAACTACCCGGCCGGGCCGACGACGCACTCATCGGACGGACATCCCGGCGAAAGTGTGACAAGACCGCCTTGTTCGTCTTGACCGGTCCCTGCCCTTCGTCATATCTTGCGTTTGCCCTGATCGGAGTGAACCGGGGGCGGGGAGCAGGCAAGGGACGCTAGCCGAGACCCCGAGGTCCCGGACCGGCCGCAAGGTTGGTTCGTCCGGAACTTTCCGATCAGGGCCTTTTCTATTTCCGTTCTCCCTTCCATCGGTCCCTTCGCAGTGCGTCCCTTCTTATCCCAACCTTGACCGGGCCTTTCGGCCCCCTTCAAGGGCTCTCCCGCATCGTTGGATGACAGAGGGCGCCACGAGGCGCCCCGGGGAGAAGGCAGCGATGCGATTCCGAGCGATAGTGGCCACGACGGTCCTGGGAACCCTGCTGATCGGTGGCACGGCCATGCCGGCCCAGGCGAGGGACGGCGACGTCATCCGTCAGGGGGCCTGCGGCGGCAACAGCGACTGGAAGCTGAAGCTCAGTGAGGAGAACGGCAGGATCGAGGTCGAGTACGAGGTAGACCAGAACGTCGTCGGCGACGTCTGGCGTGTTCGGATCCGCCACGACGGGGACCTCGTGTTCGCGGGTAGGCGGACGACCCGAGGGACCAGCGGTTCGTTCGAGGTCCGTCTCCTGCAGCGGAACCGAGCCGGCGACGACGTCTTCCGGGGACGTGCGGTGAACACGCGCACCGGTGAGACGTGCGGCGGCAGGGCGGTGTGGACCGCCTGACCAGGGGTGACCGACATGGCGGCGGGCTCGGCCCGCCGTCACGTTCCCCACAGGACGAAGCGGGAGCGGCCGTTACCATCGACCGCATGAAGCCGTGGGTGCTGGTCGTGGAGGACGAGACGTCGATCTCGGAACCCCTCGCCGCCTACCTGGCGCGCGAGGGGTTCACGCCGGAAGTGGTCGGGACGCTCGAAGCCGCACGAGAGGCGTTCGGCCGCGACGAACCCGACGTGGTGCTCCTGGACGTGATGCTGCCCGACGGCGACGGCCGCGACTTCTGTCGGGAGATGCGCACGCGCTCGGACGTGCCGATCGTGATGCTCACCGCCCGCGGCGAGGAGATCGACCGTATCGTCGGTCTCGAGCTGGGGGCGGACGACTACGTCGTGAAGCCCTTCTCCGCGGGTGAGCTCGTGGCTCGCATCCGCGCGATCCAGCGACGCGGCCGAGCGACCGGAGCGCGGCGCGCGCCGATGACGGTCGGCGCCATCACGCTGGATCCGTCATCACGCTCGGTCTCGAAGGACGGCGAGCCGATCGAGCTCGCGTCCAAGGAGTTCGACCTCCTCGCGATGCTGATGTCTCACGCCGGTGAGGTCGTCGGGCGGGAGGAGATCATGGACGAGGTGTGGGACCCCCATTGGTTCGGACCCACGAAGACCCTTGACGTCCACATCTCCTGGCTGCGCAAGAAGATCGAGGACGAACCGTCGGCACCGAGGTACATCACGACCGTCCGTGGGGTCGGGTTCCGCTTCGCTTCCCCCGATCACTGACGGATGGATGCGTGATGAAGCTCCGAACGCGTCTCGTCGCCTCGTTCGCATATGTCCTGCTCGTGGTGATCGTGGCGCTCACCGTTCCGCTCGCGATCGTGATGCGCGACCGCGCGCGCTCAGAGCTCGAGGCGCCGCCGCCCTCACGCGTGCCGGTCGCGTGACCGATAGCATCTGCTCGCGATGACCGACGATCCGAACGCCGGGCGATCGCAGGACGGGCGCTTCCCAACCGGCCCGGTCGATCCGCTCGTCGTCCCCCGCTTCGCGGGGCCGGCGACCTTCGCCCGCCTCCCGCGGCGAGAGGACGTCGACGTCTGCGACGTCGCCATCCTCGGGATCCCGTTCGATAGCGGCGTGACGTACCGGCCCGGGGCGCGCTTCGGACCCGCCGCGATCCGCAACGCCACTCGGCTGCTCCGCGCCTACCATCCGGGCCTCGACGTCCATCCGTTCGCCGCGCAGCAGGTGGCCGATGCCGGCGACGTCGCGTGCAACCCGTTCGACATCGCCGAGGCGATCTCGCAGATCGAAGCCGCCGCCGACACGACCCTCGAGGGCGCCGCTCACACGCTGTCGATCGGGGGCGACCACACGATCGCGTTGCCGCTGCTGCGGGCCATGCACCGGCGTCACGGACCCGTCGCGCTTGTCCACTTCGATGCGCACCTCGACACGTGGGATACATACTTCGGTGCCGAATACACGCACGGGACACCCTTCCGACGGGCCTGGGAGGAGGGTCTGCTGCTCGAGGACAAGGCCACGCACGTCGGGATCCGCGGCCCGCTGTTCTCCCCGGAGGACCTCGTGGATGACGCTCGGTTCGGGTTCGAGATCGTGTCGGCGATGGACGTCCTCGACGACGGTAGGCAGGCGATCGCGGACAGGATCCGCAACCGGCTCGGCGACGCGCCCGTCTACGTGTCGATCGACATCGACGTGCTCGATCCCGCCTTCGCTCCCGGCACAGGGACGCCGGAGGCCGGTGGTCTCACCAGCCGCGAGCTCCTCGGGATCCTCCGCGGCCTCGCGGGTGTGCACCTCGTGGGAGCGGACATCGTCGAAGTCGCGCCGCCGTTCGACCACGCGGAGGTGACCGCCGTGGCCGCGTCACATGTCGCGTACGAGTTGCTCGCCCTGTTCGCGAAGAGATCCGCCTAGCGGTTCTTCTCCAGGATCGCGGGATCGGCGCCCAGGAACTTCATCAGGTTCCCGAAGATCGCGAACAGGGTGAACGTGGTCGCGGCGATCAGGATGAAGACCACCGCAACCGCCGCGATCGTCGGCGTGAACCCGTAACGGAGCCCGTTCACGATCTTCACCGGCAGCGTCTCGACCGTGAACCCGGCCACGAGGAACGAGATGATGTACTCGTTCAGGCTGAGGACGAACGCCGCCGCGTAGCCGGTGATCATCGATGGGATCAGCAGCGGCAAGGTGATCGTGCGGAACGTGGTGCGTTGATCCGCGCCGAGGGTCTGCGCGGCCTCGGGCAGGGCCTGATCCATCGTCTCCATGGCGAGCGAGATCGTCACCAGCGGCAGCGTGGAGAAGAAGATCGCGTGCGCGATGATCACGTTCTCGATCCGTCCCACGTGACCCGTCGAGAGCCAGAACACCTGCATGCCGAGCGCGCTGATGATCGGCGGCAACATGAAGGGGAGGATGCCCAGCGTGTAGAGCAGCGGCGCCAGCCGGATCCGATAGGTGCGGAGGAGATACGCGAACGGCGTGGCGATCAGCACGGCGAGCGCCGCGCTCATGGTGGCGATCGTCAGGCTGTACCGGATCGACCTCTGCCACCCCGAGTCGGTGAAGAGCTGGCCGTACCACGAGAGCGAGAAGCCCTCGGGCGGGAAGTTCAGGTACCTGTTCTCGTTCACGGATCCGACGGCGACGACCAGCAGGGGCGCGAGGAGGAAC
>JBKKAE010000189.1:0-4407 GCA_046714835.1 Actinomycetota bacterium
GTGTGGCTCAGCGACGACGCGGGGGAGACGTGGCGTCATGGCAACGCCGGCCTCGTGCCCCGCTACGTCCCCGAGGAATCGCAGGGGGACACGATCGACCTGTGCGTGCACAACATGCACCGGGCACCCCAGCGTCCCGACCGGCTCTTCATGCAGTTCCACGGCGGCGTCTACCGAAGCGACGACATGGGCGAGACGTGGACCTCGATCGCGGAAGGACTCCCGTCGGACTTCGGGTTCCCGATGGTGATCGATCCGGGAGATCCCGACACGGCGTTCGTGATCCCCCTCGTCGCCGACACCGACCGCGTGACCGTGGACGGTCGTGTTCGCGTGTTCGGGACGCGGGACGCCGGAGACAGCTGGACTTCTTTAAGCGACGGGCTCCCCCAGGACGGGGCCTACCTCACGATCCTGCGGCAGGCGTTCGGTCACGAAGGTGAGGGGCCTGGGCTGGGCCTCTACTTCGGAGCCACGTCGGGAGACGTGTTCGGGTCCGGGGATGCCGGGGCCTCCTGGTTCACGGTCCGAGAGCGGCTGGCGCCGGTCAACTCGATCCGGGTCGCCTAGAGACGCCAGATCTCCCAGTCATGTCAGAGGCTGCCTTCATCATGGGCCCCATGGGAGAGATCATCTCGCTCGCGGAGTACCGGGACCGCCGGAGCCCTGAGCTCGCCGTGATGCGTCGCCTGGAGCACGCGGTCGGCCGCCTCGATTCGGTGGTCCAGCGGCGGCCCGGCCGCATGGCTCCCACCGTCGAGCGGGAGCTCCTCCTCATCGCGCGCGCGGTGTCTTCGGGCATGCCCCTTGAGGCGGCCGACCGCGCCGAGCGACTCGCCGACCTGCTGGAGCATCCCGCGGCGTCTGGCTCCTGACCCCCGTTTGCGGACCTTCGTTCGACGGGTGTACGGTCGAGACGCTATCGAGAGGTAGCTGCGGGGGGAGCAGAACCCACGCGCGAGTCTTGCCGCGGGAGGCATGCTCAGGCCCCCGGGCCACGTCAGGTCCGGCGGCCCGAGCAAGATGCAGACGAGACGCTTGATACCTGCTCCTCCCGCTCTCTCACGTTCGGATCGGATCACGCTGTCTCGCGCACGACCTCGCGCCCGCACGAGGTCGGTCCCTCGTTGGTAAGGGCGGCTCGCCACCCGATGAGCAAGGGAAGCAAGAGCTCGGACTCCAAGTGCTCGAAGCCTTCGTCGGGATGGATCCCGTCCTCCTGCAGGGCGTCCTCGGGCACGAACGCCTCCCAGTCGGCGATGGCGACGTTGGGGTAGGTCGGTACGACTTCTCGGATCGTCTCGTTGACCGCGGGGATGCTGGTTCCTTCCGCAGGGCCTTTCGCGGTCTGCCAGATCACGAACGGGGTCGTCCTGAGGACGTCGAGCGTCTTGACCAGATAGTCGCGGAAGGCATCCGTAAAGGAGTCATTGGTGCCGAGCTCCACCACCACGACGTCGGCATCCTGCTCGGCCGCGTCGGTCGCGAGCGAGACGCCGGAGGAGGACGGCCTTCCCACCTCGGCGTCGAGTGTCACGTTCCACTCGTACAGCCCCGCCTCGACCGCATCGTGACCGCCGTCGAGGATCGAATCGCCGATCAACCACACGATCGGCGGGTCGTCGAGCGATCGGGGGCCGTCGAGCCGGAGCCATCGCTCCGTCACGCCACCGCGGCGGACGAACACGAGCGGCTCTATCCGTGGCGCGGGGCTGTCTTCGAGCGAGGGGCTCGCCGACGCGGATGACACCGGCGACGAGCTCCGCGAAGGCGGATCGGCGATCAAGACCTCCGCGTCGTCGCTCTCCCCCGCCAGGCGCACGTTCGCCGGCAGCGTCTCCACCGGCACCGCGAACGGCCCTCCGAGGAACTGGGCGGGACCCGCGACGGACGAGACGCGCAGGACCGGCACCGCGGAGGGCGAACAGCGATACAGGACCATGACGTCGCCGGGCAAGCACGACCCATCCGTCGTGAACCTCGACACCGCGACTCCGTCGATCTCCGTGTCCGAGCAGGCCCCGCCGCCCTGGCTGGACTCCAGCGGTGGCGGGTCCAGGGGCGGCGGAACCTGCGTCGCGTTTCTATCGCACGCGGTGAAGAGGACCCCGAGGACGAGTCCGAGACGAGCCAGCCTCACGACGTGGCTGCAGCGCGGCGGCCGGCAGCGCGCGAACGGAAGATCACCCAGACGAGCACGGCCGCGATGCCGGCCGCCGCGAGGGCGGCCGCGACGCTTGCCCTGGGACCAGCCGCCGAGGCGATCCGGGTGCGCAACCGCACAGGCTGGTGGAAGTCGCGGATCGGCCAACCATGTTCCTCCGCCGCTTTCCTGAGCTCCTTGTCCGGATTCACGGCGACCGGGTTTCCGACCGCCTCGAGGAGCGGCAGGTCCGTGGCGGAGTCGCTGTACGCGAAAGACCTCGACAGGTCGATCCCCGTTCGCTTCGCCACGGCCCTGACCGCCTCGGCCTTGCCTTCGCCGTAGGCGTAGAACTCGAGGTCACCCGTGTATCGACCGTCCGCGCCGACCGCCGCCCGCGTGGCGATCACCCCGGACACGCCGAAGTGACGTGCGAGCGGCCGCACGACCTCCTCGGGCGAGGACGAGACGATGTAGATGCGCCTGCCCTCGGAACGATGGAGCTCCATGAGGTCCAGCGCTTCCGCGTAGACGTACGGGTCGATCACGTCGAGGATCACGTCCTCGACGAGCCGCTCCACCTGCGTCCGATCCCAGCCTTTGGTGAGCTGGAGCATGCCCTCCTTGAGTCGCTCCATCTTCCCCTCGTCGGCCCCGACGAGCAGGTAGACGAGCTGCGCGTACGCGCCCCGGAGAAGCTGCCCGCGCGAAACCATCCCGGCCCGGTACAGCGGCCGCGACAGCGCGAGCGTGCTCGACCGCGAGATGACGGTCTTGTCCAGGTCGAAGAATGCCGCGTCCATCGGAACGATCATCGTACGGCGCGCACCCGACGTTGAGGAGCAACGCGCGAGAACCGCTCAGCTGAAGTCGATCTCCTGACCCTCGCGAGCGAGTTCCACCGAACCGCCGTCCCAGAGCTCCCGCACACGGTCACAGAGCGACTCCAGGTCGTCGTCCGTGTGGTTGGGATCGTGATGGAACAGGAGCAACCGACGCGCGCCGGCGAGGCGTGCGAAATCCGCAACTTGCTGGGTGCTGGAATGGCCGAAACCCGCTCGGTCCGGATACTCCTCCTCCGTGTACTGGCAATCGTGGACCAGCACGTCGGCTCCCGCGGCGACGTCGAATCCCGAGACCCACTCGGGTGCGACCGACGCGAGATCGACCGACAAGGCGGGTTCGTGGTCGGTGAGGTAGGCGAGGCTGCGCCCGGAGTCCTCGATGCGGTAGCCCACGGTCGGACCCCGGTGGATGATCGGTCGCGCCGTGATCTTCGCCGAGCCGAGCGACCAGGACTCGTCGGGAGCGTCATGGAGCACCAGGTGTGCCGGAACCTCCGCCAGCCGTACCGGGAAGAGCGGGGGCGAGAGGTACTGAGATATCCGATCCGACAGGGAACGGGTGGGCGACGGCGGGCCCCAGATGTGGAGCTCGGTGCCGGCATCCCAGAGTGGCGCGAAGAAGCCGAGGCCCTCGAGGTGATCGAGATGCAGGTGGCTGAGCAGTATGTCGATCCGCTTCGGCGCCGAGCCGTCGAGCGCCGCCCCAAGTGCGCGGATGCCCGTCCCGGAATCGAGGATCACGAGACCCCCGTCCTCGGGGCGCACCTCGATGCACGCCGTGTTCCCTCCGTAGCGGATGGTGTCGGGGCCCGGCGACGCCAGCGACCCGCGTGCGCCCCAGAACCTGGCGCGCACGTCAGACTCCCTCGTCTCGCTCCCAGAACATCGCGAGTCCGCCGACCGGTTGGTCCACTTGGGCGAACAGCGGTATGGCGACGACCTCGAGATCATGGGTTTGGCCGTCGACGGCCTCGATCCGGAGATGACCGTGAGTGGGGATCCCGCTCCGGAACGCCTGCGCGAGAGGAAGCTCCTCGAGCGGGATCCGCTCACCGGCCTCGTCCACCGGCTTGAACGTCTTCGCGAGCTCTACCGAGCTCATCTGGGCCTCGGCATAGGGCCGTCCGAGGATGCGCTCCGCCGGCTCGTTGAAGAAGACGAGGTCGCCTTCGGCATCGACCAGGAGCATCGCGGTCGCGAGGTTCGCTGCGAGGTCTTTCGCAAGGATGAGGGCGATGTGCCGTTGCTTCCGCGGCGCCGGCTCCGTCACGTCGGCGACTGTACACACCCGTCCTCGGAGCCGGCGCCGTTATCCTCGGGCGTGGAGGCGTCTGGGTTCCTGGTGGGCCCCGCGGTCTTCAAAACCGACGAGAGGGCGACGAGCTCTCTGGCGGGTTCGATTCCCGTCCGCCTCCGCCA
>JBKKAE010000190.1:0-2896 GCA_046714835.1 Actinomycetota bacterium
GGGCTGCGATCGTCCGCTCGGATCGTGACGGGGTCGTTCACCGAGGAGGGCGGACGCGACGGGGTGACCACCGTCCTGCGTGACCGCCGAGGCGTCACCGCACTCTTCGTCGGCAACGATCTCGCTGCTGTCGGTGCGCTCGACGCGCTGGATCACCACGGTCTCCGCGTGCCGGAAGACATGTCGCTCGTCGGGTACGACAACATCGCACTCGCGGGGCTCGGCCACATCGACCTCACGACGATCGACCAACCGCGTCGCGACATGGGCGTGACGGCAGTTCGGCTCCTCCTCGAACGGCGCGACGAGGATCGCAGGTCGGCTCGTCATCTGGTCGTCCCGCCCTCCCTCGTGATCCGTGGATCGACGGGACCGCCCCCCTCCTCGCGAGGCCCCGGTTGACGAACTCACTTTGGACGTCGAGCTCTATCGCCTGACCGAACCACTCGATCTGCAAGACTTCCGCGCGTACGGACGCGCTGCGGCGCCCACCACGCTCCCCGCAGGCACGTACTGGATCCCGATGGCGCAGGCACGGAAGCACCGGGTCCAGGCGATGCTCAACGAGGACACGTACATCCCGCACGACATCACGTACGACGTGACCGGGTGGAGCAACCCGTTGCTGATGAACGTGCCCGGCGGCTTCAGCGCCTCCGACCTCGACCCGGTCGGCGCGCCCGTGGCCGAGCTGCTCGAGCCCGACTGGCCCCACGACGCCCCAGGCGCCCCCTCGATCGCGCTCTTCGACGGACCCGGGAACACGGCGCTCGAGTCCGCGGGCGCCGTGGACTGGCTCTTCGCCGAGGTGTGGGACCTCGACTTCGACTGGGTGAGCGGATCGCAGGTCGCAGCGGGCTCGTTGCGCGACTACGACGTGCTCGTCATGCCGGACGGGTATCCGATCTCCGCCCTCCAGGCCCTCGGAGCCAGGGGCAAGAAGGCGATAGTGTCGTGGGTGAACGCTGGCGGCCACGTGATCGCATGGGAAGGGAGCGCCGAGGTCGTCACCCGGATCGGCGCGTCGACTGCCGTGTTGCAGATGGCGCACACGAACATGCCGGGAAGCCTCGTGCGGATGGCGCTCGACGAGACCGGCCCGCTCGCCGAGGGCGTCGGACCGTTCGCATGGGCGATGTTCGACGACGGCCCAGTGATGGGCGCCGGCCGAGGAGAGGCCGTCGCCGTGTTCCCGGACGCCTCGAGCGAGGACTTCTTCGTATCCGGGCTGGACAGCGGTGCCGAACAGCTCGGCGGGACGTCGGCCATCGTCGATGAGGCCGTGGGCGCCGGCAGGGCGACGGTCCTTTCGTTCGACCCGGTGTTCCGAGGATGGGCCGACGGCACACAGCGGATCCTTTGGAACGCGATCGTCGGTCCCGACCCGTTCACGGGGATCGCCGCGCGGGTGGGCTCACCGGCGCGGGCGGAGGCCGAGCGAGAGGCCCGCGCGGCAACCCTCCGCCTGCCTCAGGTCGCAGCGCCGTTCCGACTCACGGTGGCGCAAGCCGACGCTCGAGAGACATCGGATGCCCTCGCCGAGCTCGGGGCTCGGTGGGTGCGGGTTCGTGTCGCGGGTGGCGTGCTCTTCTTGATCGCCAACCCCCGGGAGCTGTCGGCGGAAGAGCATCCGTTCGTGGCCAGGCTCGCCGGCACGCTTGCCGAACGAGGTATCGCGGTACGCTCCCTGAGCCTTCGATAGTTGCTGAAGCCGCGGGCGCCTGGGAGGGCGCGCGGCCGGGACGATGTGTAGGGAAGCGCTTCTGAGGGAAAGCTGTCCTGGATGTCCCCCACTGATCAGATGGAAACCATCGGCGACCGCTATCAGCTCGGCGAGCGGATCGGTCACGGTGGCATGGGGGAAGTCTTCGCAGCCCATGACCTGCGCCTCGACAGAGAGGTCGCGCTCAAGCTGCTCCGTTCGGACCTTGCAGAGCAGGACGGCATGCGCGAGCGGGTCGTGGCGGAGGCCCGGCTCGCCGCCCGTCTGACCCACCCGCACGTCGTGGGAGTCCTCGACACCGGTGAGCAGGATGGTCGGCCGTTCATCGTGATGGAGCGGCTCTCCGGTCGCACGTTGGGGGACGAGCTCGCCGACGGGGCGATGCCAGCAGAGCGTGTGCGAGACGTCGGGCTCCAAGTCTTGCGAGCCCTTGCGGCGGCACACGAGCTCGGGATCGTCCACCGGGACGTGAAGCCGGGGAACATCCTCGACGCGGGCGTCGGCACATGGAAGGTGGCCGACTTCGGCATCGCGAAGTGGGTCCACGCGGACGAGACGCTCACGGGCACGGGGGAGCTGCTAGGGAGCCCCTCCTACCTCGCGCCAGAACGCATCGAGGGAGAGCAGGCCGGACCGGCGAGCGACCTGTACGCGGTCGGGGTGCTCCTGTACGAAGCGCTCTGCGGCCGCAAGCCGTTCGAGGGCGACGATCCGTTCGCCCTCGCCACCGCGATCCGCGACGGGGCGTACGACCCCCCCGCGGCGGTCTTCCCGGACGCCGACCGGACGATCGTCTCCGTGATCGAACGGGCCATGCAACGAGATCCGGCCGAGCGCTACGAGAGCGCCGAGGCGATGGCGGCGGCGCTCCTCGGGGAGGACGCCGAGGAGACCGGTGACGTCACCGCCGCGATCGTCGCACCGGTGACGACGCCTCTGCCACCGACCGAGGAGGAGCCAGAGCGGGACGGGAACGAGACCGTGCGGGTCCCTCGCGTCGAGCCGACGGCTCGACTCCCGGTGCAGGCGCCGGTGCCGCGCCCGGCATGGCGGCGGCCCTCCAGGACCACGTTGATCGTGGCGGGCGCGATCCTGGCTGTAGTGCTGATCACCGTCTTCGCGATCGTCGCGTTCTCCGGCTCCGGCACGCCGCCCCCCGGTTCGGGGGCCTCC
>JBKKAE010000191.1:0-4038 GCA_046714835.1 Actinomycetota bacterium
CCATCGGTCTCGCCGGTCGAGCACTGTTCGCGGTCGTGACCGACGAGGACTGGTCTCGCGTCGCCGGTCTGCCGGTCGGCCCGCTCAGCGTGGGGCTCGCCGCTCTCACGGCGGGCGTCATCGTCGCGGGGATGAGGATCGTCGGGGTCCTGTTGATCGCGGCCATGATGGTGCTCCCGGTAGCTTCGGCGCAGCTGTTGGCGCGCTCGTTCCGAGGGACGTTGCGGCTCGCTGTCGCAATCGGCGCCGCGTCGTCGATCGTCGGTCTGACGATCGCCCGGCCGCTCGACATCGCTCCCGGCGGTGCGATCGTGTTCGTCGCGGCCGCCGTCTTCGCCGCCGTCGCCCTCGCGAAGCGGACGGCGCCGCGCGCCCTCCAGCAGGAGGCCCACTGATGGAGCTCCACCAAGAGGTGGCGGCGAGGCTGGCGACGTCGGGGCAGCGCTACACGCGGACGCGGCGAAGGCTCGTGGACATCCTCGCGAGAGCGGGCATGCCGCTGGCGCTACCCGACATCGTGCGGGGCCGGAAGAACCTGCCGCAGAGCTCGGCTTACCGGAACCTGGCGGAGCTCGAGGCGGCGGGGCTCATCCGTCGGGTTGCCTCCGAGGACGGCTTCGCTCGATACGAGCTCGCCGAGGAGCTCACCGGTCACCACCATCACCTGATGTGTTCGGGGTGCGGCCGAGTCCAGGATCTCCACATCCCCACCGCGCTGGAGCGCCAGCTCGATCGGACCCTGGATGTGCTCGCCCGAGAAGCTCGGTTCGCGAGTGTCAGCCACCGCCTCGACCTGATCGGTCTCTGCAAGACCTGCGCCTCGGCTTGACCAAAAGGTCTTCGTCGGAGCCCCTTCCCCTTCCGCGATGCTCGAACCCTGAGGTCGCGGGGGGAGAATCATCCCGTGCCACGCTCGACACCGTCCCGCGTGCCCGGTCTGTCCGTGATCGCCGGCACGGTCGCCGCGCTCACGGTGATCGGCATCTGGGCTCTGTGGCCGTCGGGCGATCCCGGTCCCGACGTGTCGGCGCTCGCGTCGTTCGAGAGCGTCTACGCCGCCACGATCGAGGAGCGAACCGAAGTCCCGTGCGCCGGAGCGGATGCATCGACCCGTTGCCTCTCGGTGATGTTCCGGCTGCTCGAGGGGCCCGATGAGGGCACGACCGTCGCCGTCGAGCTCCCGGCGAACTCGACCCGTGTCGTCGGGGTGGACCTGGGCCGGCGGGTGCTCGTGGGCCACCAACCAGATGTCGAAGGGTTCGAGTACGTCTACCTCGAGCCGGATCGTCGGTCGCCCCTCCTCGCGCTCGCGGGGCTGTTCGCTTTGGCCGTGGTTGCGCTCGGCGGGTGGAGAGGGGCGAGCGCGTTGGTGGGACTGCTTGCGACGCTCTTCGTGCTCTTCCTCTTCGTCGTTCCCGCCATCCTCGACGGACGCGATCCCCTGCTCGTGGCGCTCGTCGGATCAGTCGCGATCGCGTTCGCCGCGTTGTACCTCTCACACGGCGTCGACGTGAAGACGACGGTCGCGCTTCTGGGAACCCTCGGCGGCCTGCTCTGTGCCGCGATCATCCTCGCCGTCGTGTTCATGGGAGCCGCCGAGATCACGGGGCTCGCGAGCGAGGAGGCTCTGTTCCTGACGGCGCTCGGGACCAACCTCGACCTCCGGGGACTCATCCTTGGCGGCATGATGATCGGCGCCCTGGGCGTGATCGACGACATCACGGTCACGCAGCATCTGCCATCTGGGAGCTCCGCTCGGTCGATCCCGCCATGCCGCGACGGCGCCTGATCCGTTCGGGGATGCGGATCGGCCGTGACCACGTGGCCTCCACGGTGAACACCCTCGTGCTGGCCTACGCGGGCGCCTCCATGCCGCTCCTGATCCTCTTCGTGTTGTCCGATCAACCGATGGGCACGGTCGCCAACGGTGAGATCGTGGCGACCGAGATCGTGCGCACGCTGGTCGGGAGCCTGGGGTTGATCGCCTCGGTTCCGATCACCACCTGGCTCGCCGTCCACGTCGCGAGTCCTCGAGGGCGGCGCTCGAGGTCGATCCCGCTGCCCCCGAGGATGCGGATGACGCGGACCCGAGGAGCATCCGATCCCGGAGCACCGGCGCGACCAGTGGATGGGGCTCCTGCGATCCTGGCGCTCGACCCGACGGCCGTAGGAACCGGTCGATGATCGCTTGGCTCGTGGGGTCGGGTGACCGCAAGTCGTCATCTATCCTGTGGGCTTGTCCCAGCCCGGCGCGCTGCGCCGACGGAGGATCGTGACGCTCACTCGAACATCGCAGGCCGACGAGCATGCCGTGCCGGCTCCTCCCACGTCCGCGAGTCGCCTCGGCTCGTGGTGGGCGATCGTCGGCCTGGCGCTGGTCCTCCTTCTCGCGCTCGGTTGGCGGTTCATCGCCGATCCCTCCCTGTCGGCGCCCACCCGTGACCCCGCCTGGTACACCTGGCGCTCCGGCGTGATCCTCGAGGACGACCCGGGCTCGGTCGCCGGCGACTGGGGTCCCGACAACCTTTTCTCGGGTGGGTATCGCGTGACCGTGCCGTTGGCCGGGGCGTTGCTGCAGCGCGTGGCCGGGATCAGCACGTACAGCTTCAGCGCTTTCCTCATGCTCGGGATCCCGATCCTCACCGGGCTCGCTCTCGGCGCGGGTGCGTTCCGGAGCAAGCGGGATCCGCTCGTCGTCCTGCTCACGATGCTCGCGACTGCCGGCCTGTTCCTCACCACCCCGTACGTCGGCTACCTCGACAACATCACGGTCCTGTTCCTGCTCTGTCTGATCGTGGCGTTCGCGGATGCCGCGAGGACGTCATGGGGTGCCCGTGTCGCGATCTTCATGATCGGGTTCGCCGCGGCGTTCACGCACCCGACCACCTGCGTCTTGTTCGGTGTCTCGCTCATGGGCGTGTGGGCAACGCATCTGGTGACCAGCCGGTTCCGTCTCGGTTCAGCGATGCGATCGGACGGGCCCCTGCTGCTCTCGACCGGCTTCGGGATGGTCACGGGTCTCGCGCTCTGGGTCGTCGGGATCTGGGGTCCGGGCGGTCCGGAGCTGCTGAAGGACGCCGCCCTCCCACCGCCCTACACCGCGGAGTTCTTCCGAGCTCGGCTCATCGAGTGGGTGACCTCGATGCAGCCGTTGATCACGTTCCCCCTGATCCTGCTCGCGATCGTCTCGACGATCCTCATCGCCAGGCGGACCCGCACGCCCGTCGCGCAGTACGAGCAGGTCTCGATCTGGTGGATGTTCCTGTTCGCTGGTGTCCTGACGTTCCTCCTGGGGCAGGCGATCCCGTACTACCGCTTCATGAACGCGACCGCCGCCCCGATGGCGCTCACCGGCGTCGGCGCGTTCGTGGCGGTGCGATGGCTCTTACGCGGCGAGGGTGTGCGCAGGATCGCGAGAGTTCTCGGCGCATGTGTTGTCGTCGGTGCGCTCGTGTACGCGTTCGTCGATCCCGTGATGGATCGCTGGGCGCAACAGGACAACCAGTGGGCGCCGCAGAGCGTCCGGACGTCGTTGGCGGCTACCCGCGAGGTGGTGGCGTCCGCCGCCGAGCGCCCGATCGTCTTGATCGTGAACCACGGGAGCACCGACGACGAGACCGGCTCGAACACGACGTACGGATGGGCGAAGACCTACACGAACGTCTTCCGGACGGGCCTGCCCGGCGACGTCGCGAAGTACCAGGTGACCTACGTCGGCACCGTGGAGGACTTCCGCCGTGGTGTCGCGACCGACGGGCCGAGCGCGAACTACCGGGACACGACTCGGAGCCACTGGAACGAGGTGCGTCAGCGTCTCACGACCTATCCCGAGTCGCCCGTCGTCTTCCTGATCGGCGAGTACTACGCCGGGCGGTGCAACGGGGTGCTGGAGTGCACCGCGGACGTCGAAGAAGCCGCCTTCGAGCGAGCGACGGACGATGCGATCGAGATCGGCCCGGGCACGTACGTGTTGACCGGGGACGGCTTCTACGAGCCGCCCCCGGAGGTGGTCGAGCGGGCGCGCGCGGCGGCCGAGGC
>JBKKAE010000192.1:0-8944 GCA_046714835.1 Actinomycetota bacterium
TAGGCGATCTCGATGTCATCCGCGCGCGCGTTGAGGGACAGGAACACCGACCCGTAGACGAGCGCGAGGAACGTCATCGCGAGCACCCGCATGCCGTCGGGAGCGCCCTGGGCCTCGAGGGCCAGCGATGTGAGCGTGCAGGCGAGCAGACCGTTCCCCATCTTCGCGCCGAGCCCGATCGCGATCTGCTCTTCGCGAAGGTCCGATGTTCGCCACAGCCTCCAGAGCGTGAACAAGATGACCGCGGCGAAGAACGCCACGATGCCGATGATCCCCGGGGAGCCGCCGAGCGCGGCGACGAGCGTGGCGCATCCCACGAGGAGAGCGATACCGGTGAACACGCACGTGACTGTCTTCCCGTGCGCGAGCAGGAGGGTGGGTTTGCCGTATGCGGCGTCGCCGGCTCGATCGCGGAAGTCCTTGAGGTTGATCCTCGCGAGGAAGAGCGCGTACAGCGCGCCGCAGAGGAGGACGTCGACGCGCTCGATGCGGCCGCCGGCGGCCAGCAGCCCGAGCGCGTAGGGGACGATCGCGTACGCCACCGAGAGGATCGTCGGCGCGAGCCACGTCCGGTACGAGATCCGGATCGGCCGGAGCGAGTACGTGTACCCGATGAACACCGATGCGGCGGTCACGGCGAGGACCGGGCCGCCGGCCAGGGCTGCGGTCGCCAGGGCGACGGGTGCCGCGATCGCGTTCGTCCGCCAGAGGTCCCGCTCGGACGCCGTGCCCGTCACGAGCGGCCTTCCCGGGTCGCGAGGATGGTTGATCCGATCCACGTCTCGGTCTGCGATGTCGTTGACCGTGGTGGCGACGACGTAGCTCGCGGACAGCGACACGGCGGCGAGCAGGAGCGCGATGCTCGGCCGCAGTGGGCCCTGGGCGGCGGCGCCGATCAACAGGAAGGACCAGAGCGTCACCGCCACGCGCCAGCGGACCATGCGAACGAACAGGGTGGCGCTCGTCACTTCGGAGTCACCGTTCGCAGCGGCCAGATGGAGCCGAGCACCAAGACGTACACGATCCACAACGCGTGGTAAAGGGCGAGGAACCCCAGGCCGAGCCAGAACAGCGTGACGACCGCGCCGATGTCGGCGACGAGCTCCGGACGCCGACTCATGGCACGGAAGGCGGAGCCGATCAACGTGGCGGCCATCGCGAGCGCGGCGACGACGATCAAGCCCGCCCCGGAGGAGAACACGAACTCGAGGTACTGCCGGGGCGCGGTCAGGACCACGATCACCAGGAACCCGACACCCCAGACCGCGAGAAGGCCGATCACGATGCCGGCGAAGATGCTCCGTTTGACGATCGGGAAGCGATCCGGATCGACGTTCCGTCGGGGGATCGGGAGCCGATCGCGGTATCCGACTCGGTACGCGATCGTGTAGCCCAGCGCGTAGAGCACGAACACGACGGCCGCCGTGAGCGCGGCGCCGCCGAGATCGGCGACGCTCCCGAACAGCTCGTCGAGCGCCCTGACCGCGTTGACCTCGTAGAGACCGAGCGGCGCGAGAACGAACTTCACGAGCGCGATCAGGACGAAGTCGAACGCGAGCGAGCCCGCCGTCCGCGACGGAAGGCGGAGATCCCTCCGCACGATCGTGTAAAGCGCCACCGTCGTGAGCCCCGCGATCACCGCTCCGATGAGCGCGAGGGACGCGAGCGGGGGTTGGTCCCCTCCGGATCTGGGGAAGAGCGCGATCGCCGCGAGCGCCAGCGCGACCGCGACCACCAGCGTGAACCACGAGGAGCGCGGCAGGCGGACGGGCCGGTGGTTCGGCTGTGGCGGGACGGGGGGCTCGACTCCCACTCCGGAACCGTACCCTCCTGGAGGACTTCGGACGACGTACCCTTCGGTCGTGGACATCTCGAGAGGCTCGGAAGGATCGTTCGAACGAGGAGACGAAGGCAGGTTCACGGGCGAGGTCTGGCTCCGCTCGACGCTCACTATCGAAGACGGGACGAACATCGGCGTGGTGCATTTCTCCCCGAACGCCCGGACCCACTGGCACCGTCATCCCGGCGGGCAGTTCCTGTTCGGGGTGAGTGGCCGAGGTCGCGTGCGCTCGAAGGGCGATACGGGCCATGTCCTGGAGCCGGGTGACGTGATCCACGTCGGGCCGAACGAGTGGCACTTCCACGGGGGCACCCCCGACACACCGCTCGTGCACGTGGCGGTCAACGGTGGCGGGGCCCCGGACTGGGGCGACGCCGTCACCGACGACGAGTACGGAGAGGGCTTCTGAGCGTGCGCCGATTGGGCCAGCCGGCCCGGGAGCTCTTCGCGCTTCCGCCGGAGGAGTTCATCGTGGCACGCGACCGCCTCGCCGCCGAGCTGAAGGACGCCGGGAAGGCGGACGAGTCCTCCGAGGTCAAGAAGCTCCGCCGTCCGAGCATCGTGGCCTGGGCGGTGAACGCGGCCTCGCGCGAGCGGCCGGAGGAAGTGGCCGCGCTGCGCGAGGCCGGTCAGGCCCTCAGGCGGGCGCAGCGGAAAGCGCTCTCGGGCGGAGGCGGGGAGGACCTCCGTCACGCGACCGACGACCGCCGTGCCCTGATCCAGACGCTCGCGGACGAGGGAGTGGCGGCGATCGGGGCGCGGGGCGGAGCGCACCGCGACGCGATCGCCGCGACGTTCGACGCCGCGTCGGTGGACGACGAGCTCGGGGAACGGCTCCAGGCAGGCACGCTGGAACGCGATGCCCAGCCGGCGGCAGGCTTCGGGGCCATCGAGGGCTTCGAGGTGCTACAGGGCGGCGGGTCGGAGGACGACGACGACGCGGTCGAGGAGGATCCGGCCGAGGCGAGGCGGGAGCGGGCGCGCGAGGCTCGGGCGGCCGAGCAGCGGGCCGCCTCCGCGGAGCGCGCCGCGGAGAAGGCCCGCAAGCGGGCGGAAGACCTCAAGGAGAAGGCGGCCGCCGCGGTCACCGCCGCGAGAGAGGCCGACGCCGATGCGAAGCGACTCGCCGACGAGGCGAGGACGGAGCGCAAGCGCGCCGACCGGTCGGCGAAGGCAGCCGAGACCGGCGCCTGAGCGCGGTCAATCGGGCTCGCGACGAGCAAGAGCGACCGCCCGTTCCACCACCTCTGCGAGCGGTGGCGGAACGGCGTCGGGGCCGAGCTCGGCGAACCGGCGCCATGCCCGGGCGGGCTTCCGGCGGTCCCCGTGGATGCCGGCGACGCCTTCGAAATCCGGCGCGAGTTCCACGCGCTCGTCGCCGGCGACCTCGGCGATCAGCGCGTTGAGCTGCCGCTCGGCGTCGCTCGGCTCGACCCCAGGTGCCGCGTCGCGATCGTGGACCGCCACGAACGGCAGCCCGACGGCCTTGCTGATCCTGCCGAACAGCGGGATGTTCCCCTTCCCGCCGCATTCGACGATCGAGATCCGCTCCCGATCCGGGTCGTGACCGAGCGCTTCGAAGACGAACGGGAGCGCGAGCTTCTCGGTGAGACCCTCCACGAGGACGGCGGCCCGAGCGAGGAAAAGCTCGCTCCGCGAGGAATCGAACTCCGAGTACGCGCGGAACTCCTCGTCCGCGGGTAGGGGTTCGGGTTGGAGCAGCAGGGTTCCGACCTTCGGCCGGCGTTCCGTGAACACGAGCTCGTCCAGCCGCACGACGTTGAGGAACGCCGGTGAATGGGTCGAGTAGAGCACCTGGTTCCCGGCGGAGGCGACGAGCCGCAGGAGTCGGTAGAGGTAGCGCTGGGCCTGGGGCGGGAGGAAGAGCTCAGGCTCTTCCATCAAGACGACGACGCCGGTGATCGCCGCCTCCTGCCACGACTCGAGTCCGGCCACCAGGCTGTGAGCGGCCACCGTCCCGCCGGCCGAGTCCCGCTCGTGTTCGATCCGGGCGACCGCGTTTCGCATGATCTCCGCGGCCGGATGAGGCGGCGCCTGCGGGCCCGGTGAGGCGACGAGGGCTCCGTCTCGCAACCCCGCCGGGAAGAACAGCGCAGGGGGACGCGCCGGACCCTCGGCCGACGATCCGTCGGGCGGTTCGCCTCCCACCGAGATCGACGTGCCGTCGGCGAGCTCTCCGACGATCTTGATCGGCCCCTGCTCGTCGTGGGCGACGTCGGCAGCCGACAGCGGAGCGGCGTCCGGGTCCAGGAGCGCCCAGATCGCGGTCAGCAGGTTGGACTTGCCTGTGCTCGGATCGCCCACGATCGCCGAGATCGCGCCGGGGCGGAAGCTCGCGTCTTTCAGCGACCGGAAGCCGCGAACGTGGACGTCGGTCAGTCCGAAGGGAGCCACCGGCGGATGCTAGCTGGGCCAGAGCGGGTTCTCCCCGCGACGAGGTTTCCTCGAGAGGTCCGTGGGAAAGATGCTGGCGATATCGAGCCGGCGGCCACGGCCGGCGCCAACGGAAGGAGACCAGGATGAACGCGATCACTCTGCTGGAGGAAGACCACAGGAAGATGAAGAAGCTCCTCTCGGAGCTGGAGACCACGACCGAGCACGGCGTGAAGACACGCGAAGAGCTGTTCGTGACGGTCAAAGACGAGCCGACGGTTCACGAGACGATCGAGGAAGAGATCTTCTACCCGGCGCTGAAGGAGCACCCCAAGACCAAGGAGATCACCCTCGAGGCGTACGAGGAGCACCACGTGGTCGACATGGTGATGGCCGAGATCGAGGGAGTGCCCTACGACGACGAGCGGTGGGGCGCCAAGTTCAAGGTCATGAAGGAGAACATCGAGCACCACATCGAGGAAGAAGAGAAGGAGATGTTCAAGCAGGCTCGCCAGGCCTTCGAGGAGGACGAGCTCGAGGCACTGGGCGAGCGGATGAAGGCGCGGAAGGATGAGATGACGGCCGTCTGAGCCTGTCCGGAGAAGCGTTTCACCCGGCGGGCTCGGTCTTGCGGAACCCGCAGGACGGGCATCGGGCCTCACCCGGAAAGGATCAACAGGCCGCTCGCCGTGAAGAGGATCATCACGGCGAGCAGCGCGTACTGGGTACGCACGGCGGCCTCGCGATCGAACATCGCGATCGCGCGGTCGTGCGCCAGCACCACACCGCCCACGTGACCGATCACGATCGCCGCGACCTGCACGTACCAGATCGTGGTCGGAGAGATCAGCGCGAGGTTCACGATCCAGTCGTCCGTTCCGAACAGGTTCCAGCCCACACCGAACGGGTCGGAGAGTCGAACCAGACCCAGCTGCCCCTCGAGCACCAGGAACGAGAAGTAGTGGGCGACCACGTACGCGAGCACGATCGGGACGAGCGAATGGGCGAAGCGCGTCGCCAGCGGATGCCAGTGGCCGCCGACGACGCCGGCTGCGACACGCATCGCGATCACGTACGCGAGCGCCACGACCCCGATCACGACCACGAGGCCCGACGTGGCGACCGCGGTCCTCGCGAACCCTCCGACTCCTGCCGTCCACGTGATCCACGCGGTGGTTCGTGAGAAGCCGTCGAACGTCGTCGAGCCGAGCGCGACGAGGATCACCGCGAGCAGGCCCGGCCGAGGCTCGATCTTCGCGAGGCCGGAGAGGAACGGCCGAAGCACGACCCGACCGTTCGCGTCGCGGGTCAGCGAAGCCATCCCCGAGATGAGCCCGAAATAGACGCCGAACGCTTCCCCGTTCTCGATCCAGACACGGCGGCCGAAGAGTTGCATCCCGGTGATCTGGATCAGTGTGTAAGCCACGATCAGGATCCCGAGGTGACCGGGGACGGACCCGAACGGCTGGACCAACTCGACCCAAACGAACGCGAAGAGAAGGATGGCGGCCGGCCACTTCCCCCAGGCCGGCGGGTACGGCCGCGGAGGGGTCTCTCGCTCGTCCTCGTCGAGGCCGACGAGACGGCCCATGGTGTCGAACGGCGAGAGCGTGGCCCAGAGGTTGCCGAGCAGGGCATGGGCGATCGCGAGGCCGACCCAGAACCACGCGTACACGACGACCGGCCCGATCGTTTCGGTGTCGCTCACCCGTCGGGCCGAGGCCATCGCCACGACGACGAACAACACCAGTATCACGATCCGGATCGTCCACTCCAGGCCGCGGTTGGTCAGGAAGGACTGGATCCACGACGGCCGGGCGGAGGGGGTCGGGCGCGCCTCGAACCGAGGCTCCATCCAGAGCGCCGAGAGGGCGACGAACGAGACGATCAACGCGGTCGCGGCACCGAAGACGAAGAGCCAGAGCGGAACCGGCAGATCGGTCCGCCCGCTTATCGCTCCATGCGCGAGCGCCGGGGCGCCGGCGACAAGGACCCACGTCGCCACGGCCCCGGCGAGGATCGGCCCCCGGCGGGTCAGGGGACGATCTCCAGCCGGAAGAGGAGTTCGCCCGCAGCTTCGAGCTCGCACTCGAAGACGCCGGCCACCCTCGCCACGAAGTCGATCTTCGCGGGCTGGCCCGGCGCGACCTCGGTGTGGAGGTCGTAGCTGTGGATATGGACCTCGTCAGCGACGTCCGCGTCCACGATGACCCGCACCCGCTCGCCTTGGGCTGCGGTGAACTCGGTCGGACCCCGAACCGCGCCATCCCGGAAGGTCACTTCGATGACCGTCCGCTCCGGTTCTGGGCTGGGAGTGGGCGAAGGTGATCCGGAGGGCGAGGGGGTGTCGGACGCCGAGGGGCTCGCGACAGGCGTCGACGGGGTGGGTGTCGCGCGGTTGTCGGAAGCATCCGGCCGCAGGAGCACGAAGAGCACGACGACGGCGATCACGGATCCAACGATCAGCAGCCACCTGACGGACGATCCCATGCGATCCTCGACATCCTCCTTCGCTCTTCCGAGGCTACGGCGGCCCCAGCGACAGGCCGGTCACGCGCTCGTGTACGCTTTCTCGAACTTCGAACAGAGGACGGACGCGGTTTTGGACATCATCATCGACTTCCTCAAGTTCGGGCTCATCTTCGGGATCCTGGCGACCGCGCCGATCGTGACCTGGTTGGCGGTCTCGTGGCTCGTCACGGACCGACGACGGACGTCGTCTCGGCCGGACGAGAGCTGACCGGTTCCACCCGATCGCCGATCCGCACCCGTCCGGCCCGCTCGACGTCGGCATACATCCCGAAGGGAAGCCCGCCGCGGCCGCCGATCCGAGGCCGGTAGCGCGCGAGCTGCGTCAACGTTCCGAAGTCCTTGTCGCCGGTCTCCGGGGCAAGCGTCGTCACGACGCAGCGGGGGATCTGTCCCCGCACGCGGATCGTCGCTTCGCCGATGCGGACGAGTCCGCCGTCCCACGAATCCTCCTCGTAGGGCTCAGCTCCCTCGATCTCGAGGTTGATCCGGAAGCGGCGGGCGTCGAGGTCCGGTCGATCGCCGCGAAGGCCGAGGTCGCGGATGCTCTCGGACGACACGATCGTGAGTGGATGGACGTCCTGTCCGTCTCCGTCCCGATCCACCCGTGCGAGCCGAACAGGCTGGCCCGCGAAGGCGGAGAGCGCCGCTCCGAACGTGCCCTCGAGGAGATCCCCCTGGACCATCCGTCCGAAGAAGTCGGTCGTGACCGCCCCCGCCAGCCGATCGGCGGCATCCTCCACGACAGATCCGTCGGGGAAGGAGAGCCGGAGTCGCTCCGTTCCGGGGTCGTAGTCGGGCACGACTTGCATGAGGGCACCCAGGTCGCTGGCATCGAAGAGCCCCCCGTCCTCGTCGATCAGGTAGAAGCGTCGGTCGGTAGGGATCCCTCCCATGGTGAGCTCGGCTTCGTCGGGGTGCGAAAGACGTAGGGCTTTCACCGGGGTCACGGAAAGGCGGGTGAGGGTACGCACGGTCGAGAAACCGTAGCCGAATGGCGGGTTGAGCGGCGGGCGTAGGGTGGAATACGATGCCCGTTCGAGGACGGGGGATACCCTATGGGGGAGACCGAAAGGCGGAGCGGATGAGCGAGTACCAAGAGGAAGTCCTCACCAACCTCCTCGACCTGCAGGCAGAGCTCCGCGGCGACGAGCCTGAGCCTCACGACGAGCAGTCGGCGGAGCCCTCCCTCGACCCTTCCACGACGGCAGACGCGGCCACGAACCGGGAGGCCGTCGCGGTCACCGAAGGCGGACTGACCGTCTCCATGCCATCTCGTCCCTCCACCAGCGGCATGGGCGTGAACGAGCGCCTCGCCGCGCTCAACGACCGTCTTGGGCAGCTCGAGTACGACCTCGCCGGCGTGACCAAGCGGATCGAGCGGATCGAACCCGACGCCGAGGTGGAGAGCACGGGGGGGACGGACCCCGACGTGGACGCACGCTGGCGCTCGTTCCTCGACCTGCAGAAGATCGTCGCGGACCGGCTCGACACGCACTGAGAACCGAAGCGGCGGAGCGAGACCCCCGTGGTAGCTTCGGCGCGTGTCGCCGGCCCTGCCCCCCGCGCTCGAACCCCTCGCCTTCCTGATCGGCAGTTGGCGCGGCGAGGGGGAAGGTGAGTACCCCGGCGTGGAGCCATTTCGGTACACCGAGGAGCTCTCCTTCGAGCACGTCGGCGACCCGTTCCTCCTCGTGACCGAGTCGAGCTGGACGCCGGACGGCGAGCCCCTGCACTTCGAGCGGGGGACGCTCCGGCCGCTGGGAGACGGACGGGTCGATCTCGCGCTCGCGCACCCGATCGGCGTCGCCGAGGTCGCGGAGGGAACGGTGAAGGGGGCGACCGTCACGCTCCGCTCGACCGCCGTGGTGCATACCGCCGCCGGGGCGCCCGTGACGGAGATCGAGAGGCGTTACCGGATGGAGGGGGCCGACCTGACCTACGAGCTCGAGATGGCCATGGAGGGTGTGACGGTGGGAGACGCCCCTCGCGACCTGTCCCGGGTGTGGCTCGCGACCTCGATCCTCGGGATCCTCACGGGCGGCATCATGTGGATGCTCGATCTGCGCGACGCCGCGAACGTCGCGTGGGCGACGACGACCGTCGTGGCCCTGGTCTCCTTGCTGCGCGACGTGGTCGAAGGCATCCTGCGGCGCCAAGCCGGCGTGGACGTCATAGCCC
>JBKKAE010000193.1:0-2697 GCA_046714835.1 Actinomycetota bacterium
GTCCTACGCGGAGGCGCACGGGCAGGGCGCGCTCGCGATCCCGTTCCGCGACGCCTTCCCCACTTGGCTGGGTTGGCTCGTGCCCGCCGACGCGCGACTGTTGTTCGTGTTGGGCGACGCAGCGCTCGAAGACGTGGTCGACGCGAGCCTCCTTGTCGGGTTAGAGCGCTTCGAGGGCTACCTCGACGGAGGGATGGAGGCGTGGCGCCGGGCCGGCCTGCCCGTACGCTCGCTCCCGGCGATCGGTCCCGACGACGTGACGTCCTGGATGGAGAAGGGGGCGCAGCCGATCGACGTGCGGGAGCCGGATGAGCTCGAGCTCGGCGGGGTGGCCGGTGCCGTGTCCGTGCCGCTCGGAGACCTGCCCGGACGTGCTGCGGGACTCCCGGCGGGGCGCCCGCTTCTCGTCTACTGCGCGTCGGGGATGCGCTCCACCACCGCGGCCTCGCTGCTGGAGCGAGCCGGCGTCGGCCCGGTCGTGAACCTCAAAGGTGGCTACGGGGCCTGGCGGGAAGCCGGCCGCGACTGATTGTCCCAGGCCTGAGGATCAGCAGGCGTAGTCGCCAGAAACGACCCAACTTCCGCTCTCCTTGGAGATGACGACCAGGGCAACCGTGCGGCCATGGCCCCGGACGGCGAAGACCCTTCGGTTCTCGGACACGTCACCCGCCATCGTGTTGGGATCAAGTACCTCGATCACTCCGAGCGTCCCGGGGAATCGGTGGCCCTCGATCTCGCTGAGGCTCTCGGCGTACGCCGCCGCAGCCCGCTCCGGGGACGGGTAGCTACGGCTCGGTTGCGGCATGCCGACGGCGACGAACTCACACGCGAGCTCCCCCGGAGCGGTCTGCGCTTGGACTCCCGCTATCCCCGAGGCGACGACGGCTGCCACGGCGAGCGCGACCGCCGCCGCGCCCAGCTTCGACATCCTCACTCGCCTCCGTCCTCCATCGGCGTTCGTGCCAACGCACCACGATCGTGGCACCCGTCGCTCTACAGGTCTATCGGTCGGAGGGATCGATCTGTGACGGGGCGGAACTAGAGACTGGTCTGGATCGCGGGCGATCCCCTGAGGGGATCGAGCGCCTCCGAGAGGGCTGCCACTGACCCGACCACGAGCGCTGCTGGCGGGCCGATGCTCGCCGCTTCGGCGAGGATCGGCAGGTCGGTCAGCGTCCCTACCACTGAGCACTGTTCCGGCGTCCACGCCCACTGGACGATCGCGGCGGGTTCGTCCGCGGGACGGCCAGCGGCGATGAGGTCGGCGCACGTCTGCGCCAAGCGGCCGGCGGCCATGAGTACCACCAGCGTGTCGGCGCCCACGACGCGCGCGAGATCGACCTCGTCGTCGTGCGCGGTAGATCCTGTGACGACGGCGAACGACCGCGCAACGCCGCGGTGGGTGACCGGGATGCCCGCTGCGGCCGGCGCTGCCAAAGCGGCAGACACTCCCGGCACGACCTCGCAGGAGACGCCCGCGTCGGCGCACGCGGCCATCTCCTCACCTCCCCGGCCGAAGACGAACGGGTCGCCGCCCTTCAGGCGGACGACCGTGGTTCCTGAGAGCGCACGATCGACCAGGAGCCGTTCGATCTCCCGCTGCGGCAAGGCCGCTCGACCCGGCTCCTTCCCCACGTAGATCCGCTCGGCATCGACGGGCGCCAGCTCGAGTAGCGCCGGCGCGACGAGTCGGTCGTAGACGACAACGTCGGCTTCGGCGAGCGCCCGCGCGCCACGGACCGTGATCAGCTCCGGGTCGCCGGGTCCGGCGCCGACGAGGACGACACGGCCGGTCACGAGGCGTTCACCTCTCCGAGCAGTCGCGAACGGAGTCGCGTGTGGAGCTCCTCCCCGCGCCCCTGGTGGACCAACTCGGCGGCCTCGTCGAGGTCGAGGGCGTCATGCCAACGGCGCGCGCGTACCGCGAAGTCCGGAAGCGCAGGAAGCGTCTCCCGGCGGACCTCGCCCACGACGCGCAAGAGCTCCCCCCACTCGGCGCCGAACTCCTCCTGGAGGCGCTCCCTGATGAGCCTCGCCACGGCGGGGGACACGCCTCCGGTCCCGATCGCGAGCACGAGGTCGCCCCGCTTGACCACCGCCGGCGCGGCCCAGTCGCAATGAGGGGTATCGTCAACTATATTGACGAGTGCGCCGCGTGCCCGCGCCTCCTGGGCGATCGCGGCGCGGGTAACGGCATCGTCCGACGAGGCGACGGCGAGGAACGCTCCTTCAAGGTCATCGGGCCGCCACGCGCGCCGCTCGACCCGCACGCCCGCCACGCCCTCGAACCGGTCGTCCACGCTCGGCTCCACGACCAGCACGTCGTTCGCGCCGGCGGCGACCAGCCCCTCGACCTTGCCCTCGCGGATCGCCTGGGCGCCGATCACGATGCAGCGTCGGCCCGCGAGCTCGAGCATCACCGGGTAGCCGAAGCTCATCCGGACGCCTCCTCTCGCTCGCGTACCGTCCGCTCGCTCCCCGCCGCCCGCTCGTTGTCCGAGGCCGAGCCCAGCAGCTGGACCGAGCAGTGGATCCCGCACTCCTTGTCGGCCTCCTGCTCCCACCACCAGCGACCGGCTCGGTCGGACTCACCCCGCGCGACGGGTCACGTGCACGGGGCGCAGCCGATCGACGTGTAGCCCTGGTCGAACAATGGGTGGTACGGGACCTCGTGCTCGTGCACGTACTCCCAGACCC